>JAFZXN010000055.1 GCA_017616695.1 Clostridia bacterium
CAGGTTTTTACTTTCCGAGATATATTATTTTTACGTTATTTTCGACGGCGTATTTGACCGTTTGGTAAGTGCCGCCGCGGTTGAAATTGAGATAGGATACGAGCACCGAGCAGTTATCCACCATAAACTTGTTCCGCTCCAACATACAGCCGTCGTAATAATTTTCCGATAAATACACTACTTCGTTTGCCGAATCTATCATTCTGCCGTATTCGGCTTTTTGTTTCTTATTAAAGAATTTATATTGGTCGCGGCAGGGCACGCAAGCTATAATTTTTATATCGTTTTCCTTTCTTATTTTCTCGAGAACTTTAAAACAAGCCGTATCGAATCCGAGCGCCATTCCGACCAAGAAAGTATCAAAATCTTGGGCTATAAGCTCGTTAACGACGTTTTTTAGCTCGTTTTCGTCAAAATTACCGCTCAATATCCTGTGTCCGGAAAACGCGCAGGTCCTTTCTTTTATCAAAGCGGGCATTTTCTCTCCTTGCCGAGCCCGCGGGGGTATTTTGCGGGCGTACTTTTTATCTTTTCAATTACGACGATATATCTTTCCCCGTATTCGCCGAGCGAATATTTTTTAACGCTTTTTACTTCACCGCCGAGAATATTTAATGCGTTTTTACTGTTTTCAAGTTCCGATCCGTAGCTTTCTCCTTTCCAAAGGAGAGCTTTGCCGCCGACTTTAACAAAAGGCAGCAGATATTCCAAAAGAGTATTAGTCTGAGCCACGGCTCTTGCGACGGCGTAATCGAAGTTTTCTCTGTACTCGGCTTTTAAAGCGATATCTTCGGCGCGGGCGCATAAAACGTCTACGTTTTCAAGCTGCAATTCTTCTTTTATTTCATTTAAAAACCCGCACTTTTTATTGTTCGATTCGACGAGAGTAAATTTAACGTCTTTCCTATCGATAGCCATCGGCAAAGATGGAAACCCCGCGCCGGAACCGACGTCCACGACCGACTTATCAACGTCGATAAACTCTATCCCCATCAGACTGTCGATAAAGTGTTTTACCGCAACTTCGTTTTTTTCGGTAACGGCGGTCAAATTGAATTTTTCGTTGGTTTTAACGAGCCTGTTGTAAAAAATCCCGAATTTATCTTCGTTTTTTTTAAGCTCTTCGTATTTTAAAATATCCGTCATACTTAAATTATACATTTACTTTTTGAATAATACAATTTTATTTGAGCCGAATATCGAAATTTATCTCAAATAAATTTAAGTTTTCAAAATCGGACGTATAAAGACAAGTTGATAATTATGTAGATAACTTTAAATAATCCGTCCTAATAAAAAACAATAAAAAAAAGCTATGAGAGTATGCGCCCAAATATTGAAAAAATAAGCTTATTTATTTGATTTTAAGCTAAATATATTATATAATATATAAAAAGTTTAAAGTCGACGAGAATGCGGCTTTATAAATTTTAGTCATTTTATCCACCATAAAGCTGTTTATCTACATTATATAAAGGTAAATTCAACAGTTTTTCAACAGCAAAAACGCCTTTTATTTTTTATAAAATAACGGATAAATAAACGGTTTTTTTTCCTGCTTAAAAAGTTATATACATTTTCACACGAGCCTACTTCTGCTATTACTTTATAAATAAAATAATAAATAAATCAATCACGAGGGAGTAAAAAAATGAAAACGGTAGTGAAAGGAATAGATTTGTCGAACGCGGTCAATAAAGTCGTTAAAGCCGTAAGCACGAGATCTCCCAACCAACTTTTGGAAGGTATCAAATTAAGCTGCAAGGGCGATACTCTTACCTTGACCGCTACCGATACCGAGATAGCTATAGAAAAGGTCATAAGAGCCGAAACGTTTATGGAAGGCGAGACCGTCGTTCCCGGTAAGCTTTTTGCCGAATTTACCAAAAAGCTCGAAACGGAAGAAGACGTCGAATTAAATATTACTTCGGACGGCAGGCTCAAAATAGTATATTCCGATTCGGAAAGTTATCTTCAGGCTTTATCCGCCGACGAATATCCTATAATAAAAAAGGATATAAACCGCAATTCGTTCGTTATTAAGCAAAAAACCTTTAAAGATCTTATCGCAAGCACGAGTTTTGCCTGCTCGCAGGACGATTCCCGTCCCATTTTGAAAGGCTGTCTGATAGAGATAAAGGGCGACGTTTTGACTTGCGTTGCGCTCGACGGGTTCAGGCTTGCCGTATGCAAAAAGGCAATAAAAGAGTCTACCGGCGATATAAAGGCGATAGTTCCTTCGAGGGCTTTATCGGAGATAACCCGTCTTATCGAAAAGGACGAAGATTTCGTTACCGTAATGATACAGGACAATTCGTTGATGATAGAAGTCGACAACACCGTCTTGACAACGCGGCTTTTGGAAGGCGAATACATAGACTACAAAAAGATAGTCCCGCAGACGTATCTTACGACCTTCAGAGTAAACAGAGCCATGCTTTTGAATTCCATCGAAAGGGCTTCAATTCTGGCGAAGGTGATGAAAAATATCATCAAGCTCGATATCCACGAAAACTACGTTGACGTTTCTTCCGATTCCGAAATGGGTAACGTTAAGGAAAACGTCATCATAAACCTTGAAGGTAAAGATCTGACTATCGCTTTCAATTCGAGATATCTTATAGATTGTTTGAGAGTTATAAGCGACGAATTTATCAATTTCAACCTCAATTCGTCTATAGCTCCCTGCGTTATAAAGCCCAATTCGGACGACGAATATCTTTACCTTATTTTGCCCGTAAGGCTCAATCAGTAATAAAAATCGACTTAATTTGTTTTGTTTTATATAAAAATATATAAAAAAACGTAAAAAAATACGGTTTGATATATTATATTATCGATTTTTTCCGCAATAAACTTGACAAAACGGCTGAAAAACTATAAAATTGATAAGCGCGCTTTCGTTAAAGCGGCTTTAAGATGACATAAAAACAAAAATTTTTTATCGGAGTTATTTTTATGAAAAGAACTTACCAACCCAAAAAGAGACAGAGATCCAAAGTACACGGCTTCAGAAAGAGAATGGCTTCCAAATCCGGAAGAAACGTTTTGAAAAGAAGAAGAGCAAAAGGTCGTCATAAACTTTCCGCTTGATCGTATTTTTTACGATAACGCGGCTTAAATAAGGGTTTTAAATAAAACCTATGGTTTCCGTTATTTAAAATAAGATAGCGGAAAAGGTTATGAAAGTTTAAACGCGACTACCACGGCGGCAAAATACGATTTTTCCGCTTGAATAACGAAAAGATATTATTTTGAACAGATTAAAACGTCAAAAAGACTTTGATACGGTTTTTTCAAAGGGAAAACGAGTTTACGCAAGATCGCTTTGCATGGTCTATTTAAAAAAATCGGAACTGACGCTTATAGGCGTTTCCGTAAGCAAAAGGCACGGCAAAGCGGTCGTCCGTAACAGGATAAAAAGGCTTTTAAGAGCCGTTTATTACCCGCTTGTTCCTTCAATAAAAAGCGGGTATTATATAGTTTTCCTGCCGAAAGTGGCAAACGAATATTCTTACAAAGTCTTTTCTGCCGATATCAACTATCTGTTAAAAAAAGAGTGTCTTTTTTCAGATCAAAATGTTCAATAGTATCTTTATAAAGCTTATAGGTTTTTATAAAAAGCACGTGTCTTCAGGGCTTAACACTCGGTGTAAATATACGCCGACGTGCAGCAGTTACGCCGTCGACGCGCTTAAAAAACATAATTTTTTTTATGCGTTTTTTTTAATAATCTACAGGCTTTTAAGGTGCAACCCTTTATCGAAAGGCGGGATCGACCGCGTGCCGGATAAAAAGAGCGATATTAAGTGGCTCGTGTAGCTTTATATCAACGCTTTTTCTTGCTGATACAAGACAAAGCGTTGTAATTCGCAATTATCAATTCGCAATTTTCAGGCTCGTTCGTACGCCGCTATTGTCGCCTGCAAGCCTTCGGCGGCGCGCCGTTCGATATAACGTTATAGAATGCGGAAAGCGGAATTGCGGTCGTGAACGCTTATGCATTCCTAATAAAATTATATAATCAAGTCGGCAGGCAAAGTCTGCTCGATATTATAATTATATAATTTACCGAAAGTTTTTAGCCCGAAGGCTTGCAGGGCGTTTAGAAAACTCACGACCAACAGTTATAACGGTTTTTTCTCGTGCTAACAAGAAAAAACGTTAACGGAGATCGATGTTTAATATTTTATCAGTTGCCATAAATACCTACAGCGGGTTCGGAACGCCGTTTAGTCTCGATCCGTTAGGTCAGATAATAAAGGCGCTCATCGAGGGCTGCGGGAGCATAGGCGTCGGTATAATACTGTTTACGCTCATATTAAAGCTCATCACCATGCCGCTCGACGTTTTTTCGAGGATTTCTACCAAAAAGAATTCTCTTAAAATGGAAAAGATGCGTCCGCAGCTTGAAAAGCTTCAGCGTCAGTATGCCAACAACAAAGCGCTTTACAACGAAAAGATGCAAGCGCTTTACAAAAAGGAAGGCTACTCGATGTTTTCGTCGTGCCTTCCGATGATAGTTACGATAGTGATATTCATTATCGTAATAAATCAGTTTACCAACTACTCGCGTTACACCAACCTGACTATGATAAACAACATAGCCGAGTCGTACACCAAAGCCGTGGTAAGCTATGCGGACGAACATTCCGACACTCTGACCGTCGTGCGGGACGCAAACGGTAACGTGACCGAGATCTACGTCAACGACAATCTGTTCGAGTCTTCTTATTGCCTGGCTTTAAGAGAAGGTCATCTCGAAAAAACTGATACGAGCGTCTATTATTTGGGTAGTTTCAAAACGACCGATATCGATTCTTTGGCAAAACTCGTCAAACAGATGAACGACGAGGGTTACACCTATTACGCGGCGAGCGAACAGTTTATCTATGACGAAGCCGCCGATAAATATTCGTTGAACCTTAGTAGATGGGATCAGGACGTCGTTAAGGATTATATCGTCCGCGCCAACGAAGAGCACGGCAATTATATCACGAATAAAGACGATATCACCGCCGCAGAGGTAGAAGACTATATCAATTCGAAGATATCGGAAAGCCTCGTCAATTACAAGTACGGCAAGTACGTCGACGAAGAGATAAAACCCGTCGGGCGTGCCGCCGGAAGGGAATCTTATTTAAAAGACGCACCGCGCTTTTTGTGGGTAAAGAACCTGTGGGTGCCCGACCTTCCCTGGAAACACCCCGTGTTCGAGAAATTATCGGAATACGACTTTTACAACAAACTCGTTGAAAACGGCATGGCCAACGACGCAGAGTTCGAAGAGATAACGGCAGGCCTTTCCGATGAAAAGTCGCAGCCGAACGGATATCTGATACTCGTAATATTGTCCATAGGCGTAATGTTCTTGTCGCAGTTTCTGACCAACAAAATGCAGAAAGCGCAAATGGAACTGCAGACTGTGGACGGGCAGGCGGCGCAGACGTCCAAGATGATGATGTGGATGATGCCGATAATGTTCGGCGTGTTCGCGTTCATATATACGGCGTCGTTCTCGCTGTACATGATAGCAAGCTCCGTGATATCGCTTTTGGTCACGGTGCTCACCAACTACTTCGTCGAAAAGCATTTTGCCAAGAAGGCGGCGCAGGAAGAACTCGACAGGGATAAACGTATCGCAGTTAAAAAAGACGGCGAAAACAACGCAAAAAAACAATAATGACAAAAAGGTAAAACCAAAACTATATAGGAGCGACAATGAGTAAAATTTTTACAGGAAAGACGGTGGACGACGCCGTCAGTACAGGTCTTAACGAACTTGGCGTAACGAGAGAGCAGATAGAGATACTTATTTTGGATCAAGGCTCGAAAGGTTTTTTAGGTATAGGAGCAAAACCCGCGCGCGTTCAGTTTCTTATGAAAGAAATAGCCGTCGAAGAGGCTAAACCCGAAGAAAAACTCAGCGATAGCAAAGAAGTAAGGTCCGAACGTCAGGAACAGAAAAAGGATCATTTTAAGCAAAAAGCGGAAAAACGCCCCCGCGTTGAAAGAAAAGCCGAAAGCGCCGAACTTCCGGAAAAAGAGCAGCTTCCCATCGAAAACCCGAGTGAGGACGCTTTAAAAGTTAAAGAATTTTTGACGGGGCTTGTTGCCATACTCAATATCAACGGCAGAGTCGACGTGGTCGCCGAAAACGACGAAAGAGCCGTTTTCAACGTCGTTACGGAAGATTCTTCTTCCGCAATAGGCTATCGCGGCGAAGTGCTCGATTCTTTCCAGTCCTTGGCGGGCGCCGTTTACAACACCGATAAAGAAAAATATCTTCGCGTAGTCGTCGATTGCGAAAACTATCGCGCAAAACGCGAAAAAACGCTCGTGTCTTTGGCTTACAAGCTCGCCGCAAAGGCAGTCGCCACGGGTAGAAAAGTCACCCTCGAGCCGATGAACCCGTTTGAAAGAAGAGTTATCCATTCCGCGCTTATGGAATACGACGGCGTAAAGACCGTTTCCGAAGGCAAAGAACCCAACAGATTCGTTTCCATTATCCCCGATAATTACGATCCTACCAGGAACCGCGGCAAAAACGGTTATCGCGGCGGCAAGGGCGAATATCGCGGCAAAGGAAGAGATAGAGCCGATAAGCCCGAGTCCGATAACAACGTTAAGACCGCGCCTAAAGCCAAAACGTCGGCTTTTTCGGGCGGCGTGTTCCTCGGCAACAGCTTAAAGGAAAACAAAACGGAAGAATAATAAATAACGGGCTTTTTACTTTTACCGATAAAAATTTGCCGCGACAAACGGCAAATTTTTTATATTGAAACGGCTTGATCTTTTTTCGGCATTACCTTAAAAAATGCCGTTTATCGCGTTATAGGGCGATTTATTTATAATTTTACACGCCGGAAAAGGAGGAAACACTTTGATAAAAAGCAGCGTCGTCGACGAAAAAACGCTTGATAAGCGTGTAAAGATTCGGCTTATTATAATGGCCTGCGCACTTGTTATTGCGCTCGTCGCTTTTTTGGCGGCGTTCGGCGTTCTCGGCTACGTTTTTACGGGTAAGGACGCATTTTTAAACGAAAGCTTGTATTTAAGAAAGGTCTACGTCTATTATAAAGACTACGTCGTCGAAGGCACCCGTCAGGAATTTAAAGAACCCGATTTTTCCTTTACCGCCGCTATCGACTCCGCCGCCGGCACTTTAACGCTCGAAACTTCGTTCGATCATTCGTTTTACGGCGGAAAGATAGTTTCCGTCAAGCCTTTCGGCGAAGATAAAGCTTTATACCGAACCAAAGTCACCGCGGGCGGCACGGAGCTTTCGCTCAAAAGCGTGACCTACGGACAAAAAAAAGCCGTCGCCGTATATTTATTAAACGGCGCGAGCGGAGAAATAAAGATATCCAACCTCGTTATAAGCGAGTTTACGAGAAAATAGCTACCGATTTAAAAGCGCCGATCTTCGGCGCTTTTTTAATCGCTCCCATTTCGTATCAAAACAGCCGAAAGTCAGGCTATAAGCCCGTTATCGGCTGTTTTTTGTGTTTTTTGAGCAAATTCCGATAGTCGAAAAGCCGTAAGTTTTTTCAACTTTCCGCTCAAATGCCAAATACAATTTGGCAAAATAACGTTGACAAATACGTCATTTGACTATATAATAAAACAAAAATGATTATAAAAGACGTTAAAATGTTGTTACGAGAGAAAATAGCCGAAAAAAGAACAAATGCGGGGCTTACACAGGAAGCCCTTGCCGAAAAAGTAGGAGTCAGCCGAAATACCGTGTATAACTGGGAGGCAGGCATTTCCAAGCCGAACGTAAAAACGATAAAACGCCTTGCCGAAGTTCTCGGCGTTTCCGCCGACTTTTTCTACGGCGAGTACGTATTCGACGACGAACCGCCCAAAAACCGCGACGAGCTTGCCGTCGCTGCGGAAGGCGCTGAAAAGGGTAAGTTTCCGCGTGGGTTGTTTATCGCGCTTGCGATAATAAACGGCATACTGCTCCCGATAGCCGGGTTTTTCACTTACGTTATAGGCGGAATGTCAATTATCACTAACACGGGCACGCTCGTCGTTTCGAACAGGAACGTGGATATACACACGTTTTATCTTATGATAGCGATCTCGGCGATAATGCTTATCGCCGAAGTAACGTTCATCGTATTATTGATAAAAAACAGAAAACAAAAAAAATAAAAAGGAACTTAAAAATCATGAGGTTTATAAAAAAAATTATTTCTTGTTTTTTAAGTTTTATCGTGCTGTTTACTATTGCGTTTTGCGTAAGTTTTTCTTGGAAAGAAAACCGAGTTTATGCTAAAGAATCGTCAGCCGAAAATAGTGGTTGTGAAGAATCTCCGCAAAGAGGGTGGTTCGTGACCGTTGATATTTCCATAAACGGAAACGAAAATACGGTCTGGACTACCGCAAAGCACGAATTTTCGATTTTTTCGTCAACGGTCATAGTTTATCTGTATTTGTATTGCTCCGACACTTATCAGGAAAGTTATACGAATATGACGCTCGTTTCTTCAAATTATACGTCAAACCTTACGCTCGGCAACTCTATCACGGCAAGCGGCTCGACGGGCGGCGTGCCGAAATATTGGCTCGGGCGTATGCGTTATAAAATAGATAACGGTAATTGGCAGGAAAGCGATACCGGTGCGGTTTTATACGGTTGATCAAAAATTAAACAATTAATGAAAAAACTTGGCAAAATTTTGTAAATGCCAAGGCGTTCCGATTATCAGATTTGGTAATGCAGATGATAAAGAACCGAGATCTGGGACTTTTCTTATCATTTTTTTCCATGTGGCAGAAGACGAACATTGGCTTAAGCACGAATGGGGACACGTGCCTCAACAGCTATTTTTAGGACCAATAAAATATTTATTGTTTATAATGTCGCCTTCTGCGGCAAGCGGAGATTTAGATGATGAACCTTATTATAACAGACCTTGGGAAGCAACAGCTGAGTTATTTGGCGAAAGTATAGCGGTTGGCTATAAAGTATATGATGAAAGTAAATTCTTGTCATTATTATATCTTGCATTTGTTTGGGCATTATAACACAAATGAAGGTGAAATATATATATGAAAAATATTTATAAAATAGCAATAAATATAGCTTTATTATCTGTTTTCATGGTATCCTCTTGTGTTTTCAATATTGGTTGCACTCCTAACAATACATCGAGTTATTTGGGCAAACATATCGATTTTTATACTGAAGCTTACAATTCTTTGGTAACGAAAGGTTATTATCAATCAGGGTGTGTTTATCAAGTTGCTATCGAACCGGTAGAAACCGATAGCTACGGGCGCACATTATTTTGTTATGCCGATACAAGTGCTGGTATAAAAACTGATTATCATGCGTATGAAACAAGAAATTATGCTTTGCTTATATGTCAATTTTCAACAGATAATGAAGTTTATTACTATCAAGATTATAGTTTCATAAATAAAGAAGCGCAACCTGAAAACGAAATTGACTTTATGGCGTCTAATCAAACAGTGATCGATCCGATCAACAATTATTCTTCTATTAAAAATCCTTTGTATGGTTTCGATGAAGAAGATATAAGAAAGCTCAAAGAGTGGAACGATTGGGATATGCCTATAGATGAAAGTAAGTGCGTATCGACGGCTTTTAACGATAATTTCTGTTCGTATTACAATAGTGATTATTATGAAACCGAAGAATGGAGCAGCGTTAAAGATATAGAATCGTTATATAAGGACATTATCTATATTTCCTATAACCAACGGTTGTCGATAATTTCAAAGGATAAGTTCGGCAATAACTTGATCAGAGTATGCGGGAGGGAAAATAAAGCCAATGACGACAGTTATAAAGAAGTCGTTTTTATTACGTCAAAAACATTTAAACATTTGAAATATAATTTCAGCGTTACGTTAGTAGATGAATATGAAAACTTATATCTTCCTCTCGCGCCGAATTACGCCTATCAAGAGGCCTTGAAAAAGCTTCGCGCGGACAATTATTGGAACGTTTGCGATCTCGACGAAGTTATCGCGCAACAGACAAGTGCTTCGTGACAAAGGACTGACAATTTTTAAAAAAAGTAACAAAACAAAAACCCGCCGCGGGGC
>JAFZXN010000056.1 GCA_017616695.1 Clostridia bacterium
CGCGGCAAGCCGCAAATATTATCTTGTAACGCTACTATCAACGCACCCCGAAAGGCTTATGCTTTTTGGGGTGTTTTTTTATTGCGAAAAATAAAGCATAATTACAAAAAGTCAGCCTATAAGTCGATGATCAAGCGTTTTTGCTGCCTGCAATAGTTGAAAGATCCGCGACGGCGTGGGGTAAAAACGCGGCGTTTTCAGTTTTAAAAGACACGTTTTTTTGATAAAAGGGACTTGTCGTTTAGGTGTGGCGAAGGCGTTTTTTTCGGATAACGCGCCGCCGCATATTGAAAAAAACGTTTCCATTTTATCGTTTTATGCCGTTAAAAAAAGGTCGCACGACCGTAATTTGATTGATATATGTAAGTATTTATGTTATAATAACTAATAATACGCTCGTATACGCGCGCCCGTTCGGGGCTTTCGTGCGTTAAAAAATCGCTTTTACGAAAGGCTCGGGAGAAAGAAATGCCGATAATTTTCAAAAAACCGAACAGATATCCCGTTTACTTATGCCGCGGGCGGAAAATGCCCGTGGAATTATTCGGCGGTTTTTTTGAAAATGCGAAAAAAATGCTCGTCGTCACCGACGAAACGGTTTTCAAGCTTTACAAGAATAAATTCGACGGTGTTTTCCCCGATAAAGAGCTGTTTTATTGCGTTTTGCCCTCCGGCGAGGCGGCAAAAAGCTTTGACGCTTATCGCACCGTCATAGAAAGCGCAACCAATTGCGGTCTGCACCGCGAAGACGGGTTTATAGCTTTCGGCGGCGGCACGATAACCGACGTTACCGGCTTTGCGGCGGCGACGTATATGCGCGGCGTAAAGTTTGCAAGCGTTCCGACGACCGTCCTTGCCGCTATAGACGCGGCTGTCGGCGCGAAAAACGGCGTCAACTTTATAGGCGTTAAAAACTACGTCGGTACCGTTTACGCTCCGCAGTTCGTGTACGTTGAGAGGGACTTTTTCAAAACGCTGTCAAAGCGCGATATGATCAGCG
This sequence comes from Clostridia bacterium, assembly GCA_017616695.1. Classification (GTDB taxonomy): domain Bacteria; phylum Bacillota; class Clostridia; order Christensenellales; family Borkfalkiaceae; genus UBA4636. The sequence continues at coordinate 1,001 of JAFZXN010000056.1, forward strand.
GTTACGGCGAGATAATAAAGTGCGCTTTTTTGGGCGCGGATATCACCGAGGACGAGCTTAAAAGCAAGTTGCCGTCGCTTAAACTTATCGAAAAATGCCTCAGGATAAAGGAAAATATCGCCGACGGCGACGTTTACGAAAGCGGCAAAAGAAAGCTGCTTAACCTCGGGCACACCTTCGGGCACGCCATAGAAAGCTTATCGGGTTTTTCTATCCCGCACGGCGAATGCGTGGTTAAGGGCATCAACTTCGCGCTCAGGATATCGGTCGCGTTGAACGGTTTGAGCGAAGAAAAATTCGGGCGGGCGATGCGGATCTTAACTGCCGCGGGGCACGACGTCACTTGTTCGTACCCGCTCGGAAAATTAAAGGAATTTCTGATTTACGACAAAAAAGGCAACGGCGAAACGATAGACTTTGTCGCTTTCGATAAAGACCTTACGCCGATAATAATGCCGATAACGATATCAAAGCTTATCGGGGCGCTCGAATGAAATTGAAGATCTATCCGTCGAAAATAGAGGGAAGCGCCGTTATCCCGCCTTCCAAATCCTATGCGATACGGTATATAGTCGCCGCGTTTTTGAGCGGTCGGGACGTCACGCTGCATAACGTCGGCGAGTCGGAAGACGTAAAAGCCTGCATCGGCGCTGTAAAAGCTCTCGGCGCAGATATCTCGACAGGCGAAAACTCTGTGCGGATTTTAAAAAGAAACGAAGTGAAAGAGGCGGTCGTCGACTGCGGCGAATGCGCTCTTCTTTACAGGATACTTTTGCCCGTGGTCGCGGCGCTCGGGATAAAGACGAGGTTTATCCTTTCGGATAGTCTTGCCCGCCGCCCGCACGAAGATATCATCGCCGCGCTTAATTCCCGCAAAGTAAAATGCGACGGCGAAACGGTCGAAGGAACGCTTAGCGGCGGGGATTTTAAGATAGACTGTTCTTTATCGTCGCAATTTTTGACGGGGCTTGCACTGGCGTTACCGCTTATAGGCGGGAGCGTGGAGATAGTCGGAAAAGCCGTCAGCATGCCGTATTTTGATATCACGCTGGACGTAATGGCGCACTTTGGCGTCAAGCCGAAATTAAAAAACGGCGCGTACGTTTTCGACCGCTGTGATTATCGCGCCAAAACGGGATACGAAATAGAGGGCGACTGGTCGTCCGCCGCGTATCTGTTTGCCGCCTGCTATAAAAAAGGCGTAACGGTTTTCGGACTTAACGAAAACAGTTTGCAGGGCGACGCGTCCGTCGTAGGGATACTGAAAGATTTCGGTTTTTCGATGACGGTCGGCGACGGAAAAGTTACCGCTCGCGTAAATGATAAGCTTAAGGGCGTTGCCGTCGATTGCACGGATATACCCGACCTCGTGCCCGCGTTATCGATAGTCGCGGCGAGGGCCGAAGGTATAACGAGGCTTGAAAACGTTTCCCGCTTACGCTATAAAGAGAGCGACAGGATAATCGGGATAACTAAAATATTGCGTTCTTTCGGCGTGAAATGTGTGTTTGAAGGAGAAGACCTCGTCGTTTTCGGTAGCGGAAAGCTCGTTTTAAATGAAGATACTTTCGACGCGGCGGCGCTCGACCACAGAACTGTGATGACGCTCGTTATTGCGGCGCTTTTATCTGAAGGCGAACGCCCCGTTATAATAGACGGCGCGGAGCGTATAAACAAATCGTATCCGACGTTCGTTCGGGATATAGCTTTGCTTGGAGGAAAGGCCGATGTCTTGCTATAAAGGCAAAAAACTGACGGTGGACGTATTCGGTTCTTCGCACGGCGACAACGTCGGCGTAAGGATAAAAGGGCTGCCGGACACGGATATCGACGAGGCGTTTATCAAGGCGTTTCTAAATAGAAGAAGACCTAAAAGCAAGCTTTCCACCGCCCGCGTCGAGGACGACTCGCTCGTTATTACGAGGGACGGGGACGGCGTTGTTATTACGATAAAAAACGGCGACGTCAGATCGTCCGATTACGGTGACCTTTACGGCAAACCGCGCCCTTCGCACGCCGACTATTCGGCTTACTTAAAGGACGGAACGCTCGATTTTGCGGGCGGCGGCAGGTTTTCGGGACGTATGACGGCTCCGCTCGTTGCGGCAGGGGCTTTATGCGTAAAGTTCCTTGAAACGCACGGGATAAAAATAGCCGCCTACGTTTCGGCGGCAGGAAGCGTTTTTGCAAGGTCTTATGCGGACGGGGAACCGTCCGTTGCGGAAATAGAAAAAACGCGCGGCGATACAGTGCCTTCGCTCGATAAATCCGACGAGATAGCTGCGGAAATATCTTCCGCGATCGAAATGGGCGACAGCGTCGGCGGGCAGATAGAATGCGTCGCCGAAGGGCGGCTCGCTTGCCTTGGGAACGACCTCTTCGACGGTTTGGAAAGCAAAATTTCAGCGCTCGTTTTTGCCATACCCGCGGTAAAAGCCGTGGAATTCGGGCTTGGAACGGGCTTTAAAGATAAACGGGCGTCAACGGTCAACGACCAAATGTTTTTCGACGGCGACGAGGTGGCTTTTTCAAGCAACAACGCGGGCGGGATATGCGGCGGTATAGCCGACGGCAGAAGAATAACGTTTCGCGTAACGTTCAAGCCTACGCCTTCGATAGCTATTCCCCAAAGGACTGTCGACCTTGTAAATAACACCGACTGCGTTATAAAAGCGTCGGGAAGACACGACGGCTGTATAGTTTTAAGAGCCGTGCCGGCAGTGGAAAGCGCCGTCGCGATAGCGTTGACGGACGAAATTCTTAACACTTTTTGTTTGCAGGGGCAAACAAAAAGTCGTTAGGACTTGCGGTCGTGAGCGGCTTAACGCGGGAAATCAATCCCCGCTACCGCTCTCGGCGAAAATATATAATTCGCAATGCGCAATAGTCGACCGCAAATTTTGATAGTCCTCAAAATTTGCATATCAAAGCGTTCGCTTTGATACGTAGTCGACCAGAATTGCTACGCAATTTAGCGCAGGCTCGGTCGTACGGCGCTATTGCCGCCTGCAAGCCTTCGGGCTGAAAACTTTCGGCATATATATAAATTGCGGATAAAAATAATTATAATAATTACGTTTGGAACGCGTCAGCGGTCATGACGTTATATATCCTATATAATTACTTAACGACCGCAGTTTGCGCGAAATTAACGCGCAATATCGTTTACCGCGAACGCGGTAACATCGTTTGTCGGAAACGGCGTTTGGTCGGCAAACGCCCGACAACATCGTTTGCCGTGTAACGGCAACATCGTTCCGCCAAGGGCGGTCTTATCGTTGCCGAAAGTAACTAAAGTATCTCACCCGTTAACGGGTAAAAAATACAGGGAGAACAACTATGGAAGACATCAAAGCCTTAAGAAAGAAGATCGATGAGATCGACGCTCAACTCGTCAAAGCTTTCACCGACAGGATCGCCGTCTGCGAAGAGATCGGCAAGATCAAAAAAGAAAAAGGCATGCCTATCGTCGACGAAGCCCGCGAAGCCGAAATTATAGAGGCTTTCAAAGGCAAATTGAGCGAAAGAGATTTCGGTTACGTCAAGAGCCTTTACAAAAGGATCTTCACTCTCTGCGAAGCTTGCCAGAAGTGATCTGACCGTAGACCGTATTTTCTTATAGGCACGAAGACAGTCGACAAAAGGACTGTTTTAACGACGCATTAACGCAAAAACTCCGCATGATCGTTAGGTTTTTTCGCGTTTACGATGCGGCGCGGGTTTTGTTACGCTTTTGGATAGACCACAGTGCTGCGGTAAATTAATAATTAACATTAATAATTGTGGTCGAGCGACCGCAGGTCTATGGCAATTCGCAATTCGCAATTCGCAATGCGTAGGCTTGGTCGTAAGTTTTCTTAACGCCCTCAGGCCTTCGGACTGAAAACTTTCGGCATATATATAAATTGCGGATAAAAATAATTATAATAATTACGTTCGGCGGCGTAGCCGCCCGACGTTATATATCCTATATAATCAATAACGACCGCAGTTTGCGCGAAATTAACGCGCAATATCGTTTACCGCGAATGCGGTAACATCGTTTGTCGGAAACGGCGTTTGGTCGGCAAACGCCCGACAACATCGTTTGCCGTGTAACGGCAACATCGTTTATATCCTATATAATTACGCCGAGAGGCGTAGGCGGAATTCATTTTCGCCGTAAAGCGCCTCACGACCAACAGTCCTAACGACTTTTTCTTGTGCCAACAAGAAAAAGTGTTAATTATAATTTACGGCTATGAAATATTTTCTTATCGGCAAAGGCATCGGGGGGAGCGTTTCGCCGTGGATACACGGGGAGATGGGGCTACGTTATTCCTTGGCGGATATTTCCGAAAACGAGCTTGCCGAAAAACTTAATAGCAGCGATCTTGGCGGGTGTAACGTTACGATACCGTATAAAAAGTCGGTCACGGCGTATCTCGACTCTTTAAAGGACAAAGCGGCTTTATGTAAAGTCGTCAACACAATAAAAAGAGAAGGCGATAAGCTTATCGGCTACAATACCGATTATTACGGTATGGAATACATGATAGAAAGGACCGGTTACGACCTTAAAGATAAAGCCGTTTTGATACTCGGCGGCGGAGCGAGCAAGGATACCGCAACGTTACTTTGCCGCGACAAGTGCGCAAAGAGCGTGGACTTCGTTTCAAGAAACGGCCCGGTAAATTACGACGACTGTTATTCGCTTTTTGACGTGCAGGTCGTAATAAACGCCACACCCGTAGGCGGCGCGGCGTGCGAAACCAAAGAGATAATCGATATTAAAAAGTTCAAAAACCTCGAGGCCGTGTTCGATCTCGTGTACTCGCCTTTAAGAACGCCGCTCGTGATAAAGGCGCAAGAACTCGGCCTTATCGCTTCGGGCGGGCTGTCGATGCTCGTAAAGCAGGCGCTAAAGTCCGAAGAGATATGGCTTGACAAAAAATTCGGCGACGATATAACTGAAGACCTTATCAAAAGATCCGCCGAAAAGACTGCGAATATCGTGCTTATAGGTATGCCGTCTTCGGGAAAGACCACCGTAGGTAAAGAGATAGCGGGGCTTACCGGCAAAGCGTTTTTCGACGTGGACGACGTTATTTTTACCGAATACGGAGCGTCTTCCGAAAACATAATAAATACTTACGGCGAAGAGAAATTCAGAGAAGTCGAAAAAGCCGTCGTTAAAAAGCTTTCTGCTTTAGTAAAAGGCGGAGTCATCGCAACGGGCGGCGGCAGCGTTTTAAAAAATGAAAACGTTACCGCTTTAAAAGAAAACGGCGTTACTTTCTATCTTGACCGCGACGCTAAACTGCTGTCCGATACGGGAAGGCCGCTACTTAAAAATTCGGGAGCGGAAACACTGTTGAAAGAGCGGTCGGATAAATACGTTTCCGCCGCCGACTACAAAGTCAAAAACGACGAAGATATACTTTCCGTCGCAAAGGAGATAGTTTCGATATATGAAACTCATTGTGATAAACGGGCCTAATATAAATATGCTCGGCAGGCGCGAACCGCATATCTACGGGCAAAGGACTTACGCCGAACTCGTAAGCTTTATAAAAGAGTCGGCGGTAAAAGTCGGCGTGGACGTGACCGTCGTTCAGTATAACTGCGAGGGCGATATCGTTACCGAGATACAGAACGCGCTCGGCGTCTACGACGGGATAATCATCAACGCCGCCGCTTACACGCATACGAGCATAGCCATCGCCGACGCTTTAAGAGCCGTTGATATACCCACGGTTTCCGTCCATTTGACGGATATCAATAATCGCGAGCCGTACAGAAAAATCGACTTTATCGCGCCTATAGCCCGACTTTTGGTCGTCGGCAAGGGTTTTGACGGCTACAAAGAGGCCTTGGAATTTTTCGTTTCAAGCGGCGTGTGACGGCTTTTGTCGCTTGTCCGTTTTTTAAGTGACATTCAAACGTAAAAACGTTTTTTAATTCAAAAGCAACTCTGATGACTAACTGGAGACGTTATTATGGATCTTCGTTCGATTTATATTACTAACGGTGTGGGCGCCGCTATCCTTCTGATACTGTATTTTGCCTCGAAAACGCGGACTTTACGGAATCGGATAGAGGACAGAGTCTATACTATAATGATTTTCGGCGTTATGCTCGGTTGCGTGGCGGAAGTTCTTTCGTACGTTCTCGACGGCAAGACCTTCTTCGGCGCGAGAGTGTTGAACTATGTAGTCAATACTTATATCTTTTCGGCAAACGTGCTGCTCGTTTTCTTACTTTTGATCTACGTCGATCTTTGCCTTTACGGCGACAAGACAAGGATTTGGAAACGCTACAAACCGCAGATAATAGTCGGCGTCGTTATGATTTTGGCGAACGTCGTCAATTATTTCGTGCCGATCTCCTATTATATCTCCGAGCTGAACGTGTACGAAAGAAGGCCTTTCAGTTACGCGTATTACGCCGTCATCGTCTATTACTGCGTTTCGATAACCGTGCTTTTAAAACGTTTTGAAAAGGAAAACGGCGCAAGGGCGTTCTTTAAATTCGGTATGTTCGTTATACCCGTAGTGGTGGGCGTGGGATTGCAGTTTCTGGTATACGGGCTGTCGCTTGCCTGGCTGGCGTCGGCTATCGGGCTCGTGGGGCTATTTATGATGCAGCAGAACGAAATGGCGTATATCGATTCTTTGGTGAGTACTTATAACCGCCAATACCTCGACCACATACTCGCTGCCTGGATAAGCCGCGGAGAAACTTTCGTGGGAGCTATGGTCGATATCGACAAGTTTAAAAGCATCAACGATAACTTCGGCCACAGCGTTGGCGACGAGGCGCTCAAAGACCTTACGAGGATATTGAAACAAGCCGCCAAATACCACGAACACGTCTTCCGTTTCGCCGGCGACGAATTTATCGTCCTGAAATTGACGGACACGCCGCGCGGGCTCGACAGGTATATGAAAAAGGTAAAAACTCTCGTCGACGAATTCAACGCCGAAGGGCATATTTATAAACTGTCCATCTCGTACGGCATAAGCTTTTTCGACAACAGCGACGTCGATACCTTCTTGAAAGAAATGGACGACAGAATGTACGAAATGAAAGCCTGCGGCAAACAATAAGCCGGATAATACACGGCATTATCGGTAAAATTTTTATCAAAAAAAGTCTGCCTGCCGAAAGTTCGGCGGGCAGACTTTTTTAACAATATATATAGGATAGGCGGAGCGTATGGAAAACGACGAGGGTTACGGTTTTTGATCCGGTCTGTTCTTTTTTCTGAACCCGAGCGGGGTGGTGCCGGCATATTTTTTAAAAAGGCGTATCAGCCCGTTGGAGTTGGAATACCCGACGGCCTCGGCTATTTCGGCAACGCTCTGATCGGTCGTCAAGAGCATGTTTTCGGCGCGGTTAAGGTCTCTTGATTCGAGGGCGTGTTTTATGGTCTCCCCCGTATGCTTTTTGAACACTCTTTCAAGGTAAATGGGATCGAATCCGACGGCTTTTGCAACGTCTTTGACGGTGGCGTTCTCGCCGTCGCGTATCGCAAGAAAAATATTGAATATAAAAGGCGGATAAGCGGACGTGTTTTTGACGGAAAATTCGAGTATATCCGTCAAAAGCGCGTTGCATAACTTCGACAGCTCAAAGTAGGAAACGTCCCCCGTGAGCTGTTTTTTCATTGCCTCGAATTTCTCTTTGACGACGTTTTCCGGAAAGTTTTCAAGCACGTAATTGCCGCCGGCGGTTATCTTTTTGTAAAAGTCCTTGACCTGTGCTCCGCTGACGTGAAAAAAGTATATTTCGAGGTTGCCCGACGTGGGGTAATAATGGCTCTTTTCTCCGAGATATATAATGCATAGACAGCCTTTTTTGAGCTTGAGTATCTTCCCGTCGTATTCGACTTCGCCGCTGCCTTCTACGGTGTAATTTATCATATAAAAGTCGAAATCCTTGCGTTCGAGATAATAATTTCGCTTTAAATATTCGTGCCCGAAACTGGTGAGATAATCGAGCACGCCGTAATCTTCCGGCTGCGGAATGAACGTGAACGTTTCCGATTCTTTATGCACTTTGTAATTTCTTTTGCCGTAAGCCATATTATCTCCTTTATAAAAGCGTCGCCCCATTTGACGGCGTGCTGAACGATTTTTATTAAAAGTTTGTTTTTTGTGATTTTTCGTTTAAAAAATATATTGATTAATATATTTTATAATATAAAATTATATTGAAAATGTCAACGGATATTCAACGTTGCGGAAAAATTCGTTAAAAGGAGATATTAAATGAAGTTCAAAAAAGCCTTTTTCGTCATCTTGCTGGCGATAATGAGTGTCGCGCTGATTTCGGTCGCGGCGTGTAAATCCACCGGCAAAAACAAGCAGAGCGACTCGGTTAGCGGCAGCGACGGGTATTCCTCGGAACAGTCCGCCGAGCAATCGAACGAGCAATCGACCGAGCAGTCGGTGGAACAATCGACCGAGCAGTCGGGAGAGCCTTCAGTTCCCGAAACGTATCGGATAACTTTTATAGAGCCGCTTTACGGCACGCTCACAGCCGATAAAGAAAGCGCTGCGATGGGCGAGACGGTCACTTTGACCGCTACCCCCGCCGAGGGTTACGAGCTTATCGGTATAACGGTAAACGGCGAGGCTTTGGAAGATACGACTTTCGTTATGCCCGCCGAAGACGTGACGATCGCCGCGGAATTTAAAGCGATAATTTATACCATAACGATAGCCGATTGCGAAAACGGCACGCTCACAGCCGATAAAGAAGGTGCTGCGATGGGCGAAACGATAACGCTTTCCGTTACGCCCGCTACGGCTTACAGGCTCGCGGCTATAAAGCTCGACGGGCAGGCGCTTGGCGCTTATACGTTTACGATGCCGTCAAGAAACGTTACCGTTTCCGCCGAATTTGCCGAAATATTCGCAAAAGGCGAGAACTTCGGCTACACAGGCGGGTTTATTTCGACTTCGGGCGTGGACGTTTCTTCGGACAGCGGTGAAGATCCCGTGACTTCGTTAGTCGGAGGTTACGAACAGTACGCGTATTTTAACGACGTGCTTTCGGAAGAGCTTTATTTCGAGACGAAGATAAACGTCAGGTCGGTACTTAACGGCGACGAATATCCGAAATTCGGTCTATTCCTCGAAACGGCCGACGGAAGGATAGCTTTTTATGCGGCGATGACTCCGCAGATGACGGCAAATACCGTTGGCAGAGTGTATTTCGACGGCACGTCTTATCAGTGGAGTGGCGAAAGCCTCGCTTTAACGGACGGCATGGCGTTCACCGGAGAAGATAAAGTTACGTTCGCGCTTGTACGCGACGGTTCGAGCGTGTATTTTTACGTCAACGGCACGCTCGCCATGTACGAAGAGAATTCTTCGCTTTTAGGTGAAGGGGTACTTTCCGCAGCAGGCGTATTTTCCTTTAATACGGCACTTGATATGAGCGATTATTACGTTAAGACCAACGATGCGGCCGAAAGCGAGATAGCTTCGGCAAAAGCCGACGTTTTAAGACTTCACGGCGAGACTTACGGTACTGCGGGTAGCTACACCACTTCCGTCGGCGTCGACCTTACTTACGACAGAGGCGAAACGCCGTACGTTCTGTTTAACGGCAACGGTTCTCCGCAGTTTGCGTATATAGCCGACATTTTTGCATCGCGCAATTACTACGAAGCCGACTTTACCGTTGTGAGCGTCAAAAACGGCGACGCATACCCCAAATTCGGTATGTACGCGCAGACGGAAGAAAAGACGCTTTATTTCTACGTCGATATGAGTACGGAGCTGACGGCAACGACCGTGGGCGCGGTGTACGTGAGAAACGGCGCTTGGGATTGGGCTAACGCCCGCACGGCTTCGGTAAGCGGTATGGCGTTTACGGGGGACGACAGCGTTAAGCTCGCCGTATCGAGAAACGGGGAAGACTTCATTTTCCTCGTCAACGGTGCGTTTGCGTTATCCGTTCCGCATTCGGAGATCGAAGATATACCTTCGGCGTTCGGCGCGTTCGGGTTCAATACCGAAATGAAGGTGGCTTCTACCGTTCTCGACGGCAGCGAAGAAAAAGCCGCGCAGGTCAAAACGCTCATACCGAAAGTGGGTTATTCCAAAAACGGCGTGGGCTATTCGCTCGACGATTACGTTTACGACCCCGAGACCGATACCATAAGTCTGATGCACGCTTCGAGCTCCGCCCGCGCCATAGCCACGTATTACGTGGACGGTCTGCCGGTATATGCCGAAGCCTTCGCAATGGAAGGTAAAGTCCGCATATTCAACACGAGAACTACGGGCACCGCGGCGAGCAAAGTGGAGCTTCAGGTCGGCAGGAACACTTCCAACTTCTTCAAAATGTACATTTACCGTTTTGAAGCTTCCACTACCAATAACAGCATTTATATCGAGGGCGCCAACCAGAAAGACAACGGCAATATCGTGTTGAAGCGCATAAAATACAATACGCTTCCCGAAGGCAACGACTGTACTCTCGATTACAAAGTAATTTACGATCACGGCACTATTTATCTCGTCATCGACGACGAAGTTCAGCTTATTTACGAGACGGGTTGGAAGGAAGCCGGTTATTCGTTCGGCGTTCTGCAATACGCCGACACCGTATGGTCGGAAACGATAGCCACCCTCGACGAGACTGCAGTTATCGGACTTGCCGAAACTTACAAAAACGATTATCTTGCGTACAAAGCGGCGGAAGAACTTTCCGAAGACGTAGCTTTAAGCGCCGGAAACGAGATCACGCTTATAAGCGGTAGCGATTATCGCGTAGGCGGGACTCTGCTTGCGGACGGCTCTTCGACGGGAAAAACGTCCGTATACGTTAAAGATTCTTCCGCTACCGTTGCCGAATACGCTCTGAGCAAGACTTCGGGCAATAAGTGGCTCGTCGAAAGGACGGCGGGCGGCACGACCGAAACGATATTGCCTCCCGCTAACGACAGCTACGGGTGGATGAACTTCGAAGTCGCCGTCGGCACGGACGGTGCGGCGTTCATGCTCAACGGAAAAGTGTACGATATCATCTACTTTACCGCCGTGGGCGACGTTACCGTTTCGGCGGGCGTGACCGGCGGAAACGCGCTGCTTTATAAGACCTACGTTCAACAATTCGATACAGCCGCTGACGCGGACGAATACGTATCTTCCGCGCCCGTGTACGCGTATTATTCCAATTATTCGTCGCGCATAAACAGCCTTTACAACGAGTATATCGCAAGCGGCGACAGTGTGACGGGCGGCGTGCTCATTCTCGGCAGCTCGACGATGGACTTCTGGGATAATTGGGCGGAAGATCTTTCGCTTACCGATAAAAAGACAGGTTATAACGTCGGTATCGGCGGCACTACGAGCGAGGACTGGCTGTTTGCTTACGATAAGCTCGTCAAGCCGTTCGCGCCTTCGTGCGTGCTCATCTTCGTCGGCGGTAACGACCTTGGAGTGAACGGCGCCCGCGCCGTGGACACGGCCGACCGCATAGAAAGATTTATAGAAAGATTGCACGGGGATTTCCCGAATGCCGATATCTATTACATTTATTCGCTTGCTTGCCCGTCGAGCTATGCCGGCGGCAGGTGGACCAAACACGAATACGAACTGCTCGTTAATACTCTCAAAGCTTATTGCGATTCGACCGATATCGTTACGGGTATTGACGTAAACGGCGTGCTGATAGACGGCAACGGCGATCCCGCCGAAGGTTATTTCCGCCCCGACGGTATCCACATGACCGAGATAGGCTACGCCGCCTGGACGGATTATCTTCTCGACGTTATCGAGTTCCCGTTGACTCTCGGCAAACGCTATATCACGTCGGAATTCGACGGCGTTACAAGCTGCTTTGCGGCGTTTGACGAACAATTCGTTATCGACCTCACGGGGACCGAGTACGAAGGCAACGAAGGACTTACCTTGAGCGTTACCGACGAAAACGGCAATATGGTCCCCGTAACGAGAAACGGCGACGTGTTTACGTTTATGATGCCCGCGATGAACGTTACGCTTTCGGCGACGATATCCGTCAGGTTCACTAACGTAGTGTGGACGGATAACGGTACGCTTATAAAAGGCGCTTACAATTCCTTTGCCGTCGCGGCGACGGAAATGACTATCCCCTTGCACTACGCTTACGAAAGCCTTTACGAACTTCTCCCCGACGCGATAAAGACGAGCAATTACGTTTACGGGTATTCAGTGTCTTCGGACGGCGGCGAAACTTTCGGCGATATCGTCACCGATATCGGCTTGGTCGCGCTTAATGAAAACGACATATTAAAGGTACATTTCGTAATGATGGGCAGCGCCGCGAGCGGCAACAGCAATTACAATCAGGCTTCGTTCGACGCTCTTTCCGATACGCTCACGCTCGGCAGCGACGAAAACCTTTCCTCCACCCGTTATTGGGGCGCGCTGTATAAAGACGGGGCTATTTATACTGGCAATAATTATACGGTCACGATGCGTCTTACCCTGGCAAAACCCGACGCAACTCGTAACTTCGTTGCCGAGATACAAGTTTCGAATATGCCCGCCAAGGACGTTTACAGAGGCCGCAAAGTTTACTTGCGTTTCGAGAAGAACGCTACCGTTTTGAAACGCCAGATGACCGAAACGCTTACTTCCGCTTATAACGCCGGCTGGACTAAGACAAATACGGCTATCACGGTCGAAAGTATCGACGTTCTTTCTATAACGCTCGACGTCACTATCGTCGTCACGCCCGAAGGCTTTACTCTTACCGTCGTCAACGTCAACGACACCGACCAGACGTATACCGAAACGTACGTATTCTCCGACGACAAGTATGCGTGGGAAAACGTCAACGTCTGCCTTGCCGACGTTCAGATAGGTAAAGTCGTAGTAAGCAACATTACGTTTACCGACAACTCCGCTTCGGGATCAAGCTCGTAAAAGGAAATATCGGCTTTGATTCGGATATTTGCACTTTCCCGAATTTTTGCGCTTTCCTTATAAAGGACTTCCTCTCATCTTTCAGACTTGAAAGATGGCAGTGAAATTTTCGGCTGTTGTTACGGTCAAGTGTTTACGCCTGTCATCATTCCGTTTTATCTTAATATGCATACGATATACGCGCGACGAGGATTTTTTTCTTCGCCGCGCGTATTGCGTTATTGTCGGGTTAAAAAACGGAGGGTTGGCAGGCGGGAGTCAACCTGATACAAAATTCGCTTAAATGGCGCTCATTGTCTTGACTGTGACGGTCGGTTTGTTATATAATTATCGTAACTGTTTATATTATATATAGGTATATAGGCGGCTATTTATACGATAGATCGATCTTACGGACGTTCCGCAAGGCGAGGAGAATTATGATAAAGATCGTTGTTGACTGCTACGGCGGAGACTACAGCCCGAGCGCAAACGTCGAGGGCGCCGTCGAAGCTCTCGGATCGCACGAAGACCTGTCGCTCGTTTTAACGGGCGACGAACAGGAAATAAATAAAGAGCTTTCGCGTTTTAATTACGACAAGGCGCGTATTACGGTCGTGAATGCACCGAAGGTCATCTCTCACGAGGTAAAGCCCACCGTCGCGATAAAAGACGCCGAAACTTCCATGGCAAAAGCTATGGAGATAGTAAGAAAAGAAGACGACGTTGCGGGGCTTGTCAGCCTCGGCTCGACGGGCGCGCTTTTGGCAGGTGCGTTTTTAAAGGTCGGAAGGCTGAAAAACGTGCTCCGTCCCGCGTTCTGCCCGATACTTCCCACGATGGACGGCAAAGGCGTCGGTATCTGCGACAGCGGCGCAAACGCCGAGTGCACGCCCGATTATCTTAAGCAGTTCGCCATTATGGGCAGCAAGTATCTCGAGATAACTTACGGGTTCAAGTCGCCGAGAGTGGCTCTACTTAATATCGGCACGGAAGAGGATAAGGGCGACAGGTTGCGCCTTGAAGCTTACGAACTTTTAAAAAACACCGAGTGCATTAACTTCGTCGGCAATATGGAGAGCAGAAATCTTTTGACGGGCGAGCTCGATCTCGTCGTTTGCGACGGGTTTTCGGGCAACGTTTTGTTAAAGTCGACCGAGGGTGCTTGCCTTGAAATGCTCAAGATGTTAAAAAGGACTTTCACGAGCAGCCTTAAAAACAAGATCGGGGCATTGTTTTTGAAAAAATCCATTTTAAAGACCAAAGATTTTATGGATTACCGCAACTACGGCGGCGCGGTCATGCTCGGAACGAAAAAGATAGTCGTCAAGTGCCACGGCAACGGCGTTGCCAAAACGGTGGCAAACTGCATAGATCAGGCTTACAAAATGCAGGCGGGCGGGCTCAACGAGGCGATAGAAAAAGCCCTCGAACAGTACGCGCCGAGACAGACTTCGGTTTAAACTTACGATAAGGCGGCGTTTTTTAAAGCTCGCCGCTTATAAATAACCGAGGAAACGGTCGATACACTTTTTTTTGCGTTACCGATATCGTTTCCGCAGAATAGAATATTAGGGAGACTTAATAATGATCACTTTCTTTACAGATACAGATTGCGACGTAACTCGCGAAGTGGCTGAAAAATACGGCTACAAACTTATCAGTATGCCCTACACTATGGGCGAAAAGACCATATATCCTTACGAGGATTTCGACGAATTCGACGATAAAACTTTTTATAACACCCTCCGTAACCTGACGAAGGATCAACTTCCCACCACCAGCGCTTACGGTAAGGAAAAGTACCTCGAAGTCTTCGAGCCGGAATTTGCCGCCGGTAACGACGTGTTTTACGTTCATTTTTCCACGGCGATGTCGGCGTCGTTCGGGTTTATGAATATGGCGGTTGAAGAGCTTAAAGCCAAATATCCCGAGAGAAAGTTTTACGAAATAGACACCAAGGGCATCACTATCCCGAGCTATAATATCGTGTGCGAAGTGGGCGATATGAGACGCGCCGGCGCCACACCCGAAGAGATCCTCAAGTGGGCGGAGACCGAAGTCGATAAATTTGCCACTTACTTTTACGCCAACGACCTTAAATTCTTCCGTAAGAGCGGAAGAGTCGGCGGGCTTGCGGCTATCTTCGGCGGCGCGCTCGGCATTCGCCCCATAATTTATATGAGCGCGCAGGGCAAAATGGAGAGTATCGGCAAGGAAATAGGTAAAGAAAAGGCCATCAACCGTCTCGTCGCGTACGTCGAAGAGCTCGGCGAAGATATCAAAAGCCACCGCATCATCATAGGTCACTGCGACTGCTACGAGGACGCGGAAAAGTTGATCGCAAAGCTCGAAGAAAAGTTCGGCAAGCTCGATAATATCGAGATACACCCCGTAAACCCCACCGCCGGTTGCCACTGCGGGCCGAGCGCGATAGGCATCTGTTTCCATGCAAAGCACCGCTGAAATGATAAACGTTCACGAAGTCGTCACCGCGCGGGACAAAAGGGAATTTCTGAACTTCCCTTTAAGACTGTATAAAGATTGTCCGTACTTCGTTCCGCCGCTTTATATAGACGAAAAAAAGATCTTTTCACCTAAATATTTTTACTACGACACTTGCGAGGCCGTGTATTTTCTCGCTGAAAGGGATAATAAGACGGTCGGCAGGATAAGCGGCATTTTGCAAAAAGCCCACAACGAAAAGACGGGCGAAAAGCGCGTGCGTTTTACAAGGTTCGACTCGATAAACGACCTTGAAGTCGCTTCCGCCTTGTTTGCCGCCGTCGAAAAGTGGGCGAAAGATAAGGGCATGGATATCGTGTGCGGGCCGCTCGGGTTTTCCGACCTTGAAAGGGAAGGACTTTTGATAGACGGTTTCGACCAACTTTCGACTTTCGAGGAGCAGTATAATTACGACTACTACCCTTCGCTCGTGGAAGCGTGCGGCTATAAAAAAGAAGTCGATTGGGTGGAAAGGCGTATCACCTGGCCGAAAAAGACCGATGAAAAGCTCGTTCGCGTTTCCGAAATGATCCTGAAAAAGCACGGTCTGAAAGTAGGAACGGCAAAAAATCTCAACGAGTTTTTGAAAAAGTACGCCGACGGATTTTTCGATCTTCTCGATAAGACCTACGTCAATATTTACGGCACGGTGCCCTTTACGGAGGGTATGAAAAAGAATATGATTGATAATTTCAAGATCATTATGAGCTTGAAATACGTGTCCGTCATAGTCGACGAAAACGATAAGGTCGTTTGCCTTGCGATATGCTTTCCGTCTTTATCAGAGCCGCTCGTCAGATCGCGCGGGCATCTTACCCCCGCCGCCATCTACGGTATACTTAAATCAAAACGCCACCCGAAGGTCGTCGACCTCGGCCTTATAGGCGTCGATCCCGAGTATGCTATGAAAGGCGTCAGTTCGACTATCTTTTCAACGCTCATGCAGGGGCTTGAAAAGGAAAATATCGAATACGCGGAGACCAATCTCAACCTCGAGGATAATTATAATATTCAAAACCAGTGGCGTCGCTTTGAAAGCGTTCTCCATAAACGCCGCCGCGCATATATCAAGAATATCTGATCGTCCTTAAGGCGTTTATATAAATATCGTCGTAACTTATTTCGGGCGGGCTTTTATAGCCCGCCGTTTTCAATAAAAGAAACGACCGCGAAAAAAGTATCGCGGTCGTTTCTTTTTGACGGCAAAAAGCCGTTTAATCTATCTTGAATTTATATAAAAGTTTGCCTATAAGTCGATTATCGGCAGTTTTTATCGCTATCAGAGGTTTTCTTTGAATCCTTTGCCGTAAATGGTGCTGGTCGAATTCACGACTATAAAACTATGCGGATCGACTTCTTTTATATACTTTTTGAGTTTTAACATCTGCTTGCGGTTGAGAACGGTTATTATCACCGTTTTGCTTTCGTGCAGATACGCCGAAGAAAACGCTTCGCTTATCGTAGCCGACTTATTGAGCGTGACGGTTATGAAGTTGCAGATCTCTTCTTCGAACTCGCGCGACGTTATCACCGTGCACGATTTCGCCATATTTATACTGTCTAGCACGGCGTTCACGAACAGCGATTTTGATATCAGCCCGAGAACGCAGAAAAGCCACGTTTCGACGCCGAATACGAAGTACGTCGACAAAACTATCAGAATGTCCGCAACGAACAGCGCCATGGAAATATTGAGAGTGGAAAACCGTTTGATTATCATAGCCACGATGTCCGTGCCGCCCGACGACGCGCCTTCGTAAAAGAGTATCGCCGTGCCGATGGCAGGAAGCGTTATTGCGAAGATAAGCTCGAGTACGGGATAATGAGTGAGCGGTTCGCTCATTGGATAAATTACTTCAAGCAGCCACGTCAGCCCCGACATCAAAAGGGTGCAGTAAACGGTCTTAAAGGTGAAGTCGCGCCCGATGATCACGAGCGCAAGAATTATCAAAACGACGTTTATCGCCGTCAAAAGCATACCTTCGGTAAGCCAACCCGACTTTATGACCGCCGCAAGCACTATCGATAATCCGCTTACGCCGCCCGTGGAGAAGTGATTGGGTATCTTGAAAAAGTAAATGCCGAGCGCGATGAGCGTCGCACCGACGGTCAGCATAAAAAATTCTCTTAATAATTGTATAAATTTTGATTTCATTTTCGTCGTAACTTCTTTTCGGTTCGCTTTTTTTGCACCGGAATTTATTATAATACCCTTTTGTTTCGTTGTCAATTAGCGTGAGCGAAATTTTGTAAATTGCGGGTTTTCCTTAATATATAATATAGTTTTCGGGGACAGCGACGTTTAAATGACGTAATATATGTCAATAATACGTAACGAACTCGATCGTAAAGGTGAAGAAAATGAAAAAAGCGTGCATAAGTTTTTTGGGCATTCTCATAATAGTTGTGCTGATCGTAGGTTTTTGTGGCAAGGGCGAAACTGCGAAAACGGAGTATCTTCGTATACACATACGGGCTAATTCCGATTCGGCCGCCGACCAGTCCGTCAAGTACGAGATCAAAGATAAAGTGGTCGATTATCTTACCCCGCGACTTAAGTCGGTAACGACCAAAGAGCAGGCGATTAGTTTGCTTGAAGAAGAAAAAATCAACGTTAATCGACTTATAGACGGGGTTTTAGTAAAAAACGGCTTTGATTATACGTCAAAAATATATATACGAAACGAAAAATTTCCTACCCGCGTTTACGACGACCTCGTTTTGGAAGAAGGTTTTTACGACGCGGTGATAGTGGAGCTTGGGGAGGCCGAGGGCGACAATTGGTGGTGCGTAGTGTATCCGCCGCTGTGCTTTACGGGCGAAAAGGTGGTCTATAAGTCGATCATCGCCGAATTATTCGAAAAACTGTTCGGAAACGACGAGTAGATATTTACATAAGAAAAACGGAGGATATATGAAAAACAACAAGATAATAATGACCGTGGCAACGATAGTTCTTGCGGTCATAGCGGCAGTCTTTTCGTTCGGGATAGTCGTCTCGTCAAGATCGGCGGACGGATCGCCATATAACGAGCTGACCGAAGAAGCGGTCGCCGCGGCAACTTACAAACAAGGCTCCACCGGTAGCGTCGTCAAGACCATTCAGACCAAGCTTAAGCGTTGGGGCTACTATTCGGGCGCGATAGACGGCATTTACGGCTCGAAAACCAAAGCCGCCGTCAGATATTTTCAACAAAGAAACGGCCTTACGGTGGACGGCGTAGCGGGGCCTAAAACGCTTGCGGCAATGGGGATATCGTCAGGCACGACAAGCGGTACGTCTTCGTCGGCAAGTTCTTCTTCGTCGGGCGTAAACGGATACACGAGCAGCGACGTCGAGCTGTTGGCGCGGCTTATTTACGGCGAGGCGCGCGGTGAAAGCTATACGGGGCAGGTTGCAGTCGGCGCGGTGGTCTTGAACAGAGTAAAGTCGGCGTCATTCCCGAATACCGTTTCGGCGGTAATATATCAGCCGTACGCGTTCACGGCGGTTTCGGACGGGCAGATCAATCTTACGCCCAATTCGTCGTGTAGGGAAGCGGCAAAAGCGGCTATGAACGGCTGGGATCCGACTTACGGCGCAATATATTATTACAACCCGTCCACGGCTACGAGCAAGTGGATCTTTTCGAGGACGACCACCGTCACTATCGGCAACCACGTGTTCGCCGTTTAAGGAGGGATTATGGATAATTACGAAAAAATGAATAACGCTACCGAAAAGGTGGAAAATATTGCAAAAACAAACGCCGCGGCGGAAAATGACGTTTTCGACGTTGACGAGGCTACCGAAAAGGAATTTTACGAAGAAGACTATTTAAAAGAGGCGGAAGCTCAAAGAGAAGCCGCCGCCGTTGAAAAAATGCGCGAAAAGGAAAAAAGAGCCGAGCTAAAAGAAGACAGACTAAACGAAAAATCGGATCTTCGCGGCGACGGCGGCGGCAAGAAACGCAAAAAAGGCGGAATGGGCGGTTGGATAGCCGCCGTATCGATCCTTTCCGCGGCGTGCATAGTGCTTGCTACGCTTCTTATCGTCAACGCAGACGGCGGCGCGGGCTACGGGAAACAGCTTACGGGAACGGTGGACGAAACGTATTACGATTTCGTCAATTACGTCGATTCGATGGACGCGGATATGTCTAAACTGCTCGTTTCTAAAGACGAAAAATATAAGCAGAAACTTTTAGTCGAGCTTTCCACGAAGGCTCGGCTCGCCGCGGACGACGTGGCAAGGCTTCCTTTAAAAGACGAGAGCAAATTTTACACCGTCAAGTTCGTAAACCAAGTGGGCGATTACGGAAAATATCTCAATAACAAGCTTATAGACGGACTTTCGTTCACGAAAGAAGATAACGAAACGCTCGCCGACCTATATAAGATCAACGCGGGACTTAAAAAGGAACTGTCGAAACTTACTGCCGATCTCGGCGTGGATTTCGATTTTACAGAGCTTCTTTCGGAAAAGAGCAACGCTTTGACCGATAAGTTCGACGAGTTGGAATCGAACGCCGTCGATTACCCCAAACTTATTTACGACGGGCCGTTTTCGGACAGTCTCGATACGGACGGCGTTAAGAGCGATCTCGGCGCGGAGCTTACGCTTGCGCAGGCGCAGGACGCAGTAAGGACGGCGTTTGATCCTTACGGTGTTATCGACGTCAAACCCGACGGCGAGGGCGAAGGCGTAATAAAAACGTATAACTTCGATTGCACTCTCGACAGCGGCGATAAGCTTTACGTCGAATTATCGAAAGCGGGCGGCAAGGTCGTTCTTTTCGAGTGCTACAAGGATTGCACGGGTGACAACGTGGGGCTTACAGAAGCCGAAAATATATCCGACGACTTTCTTGAGCACCTCGGTTTCAAAAATATGAAGGCGGTATGGGCTACCGAAAGCGGCGCGGTCGCGTATCTGAATTACGTTTACTCGATAAACGGCGTGATAGTTTACCCCGATATGGTAAAGCTTACGGTATGCAAAGAGCGCGGGCTCGTTTCCGGCATGGACGCACGCGAATACTATATGAACCATACTTTAAGATCGTTGCCGACGGATATTATCACGGCTCCCGAGGCGATAGACAGGGTGTTTGAAGATCTTGAGGTGAAAACGTGCCGCCTTGCCGTAATACCGCTCGGCGAAACGAGAGAAACGCTTTCCTACGAGATATCCGGTAAATACGACGGAACGACTTATTACGTCTATATCGACGCCAAAAGCGGTAACGAAGTGGAAATATTGAAAGTAGTCGAAACCACCGAAGGTACGTTATTGATATAACAGGCCGTCGATAAAATAATAAAAAATCGGGCGGGTGAGAGTTGAAAAGTTCAATTCTCACCCGCCCTTGTCGTTTTTAAATAAAAACGTCGATAAGTCGGGCTATAGGTCGATAAACGACGCATTTATCGGCGATCATCGTGCGTTTGACACCGACCGAATGATCGTAAAGTGCCAAAATGGCACCGACAATTAAAGCAAAACGGTGCCAAAATGGCACCGATATTCAAAACGAAAAGTGCCAAATTGGCACCGAAAGACTTGACCGCTCGGTGCCAATTATATATTGTGACAATAAAGGCGGTCAGGTTTCGTCGTCTTCGCGGTCGGCGTAAGCCTCTTTATCGTAGGGAATGCCGTTTTTTTCGTAATAATCGATAATAGCTCTTTTGATAGCCTGTTCGGCAAGTACCGAGCAGTGCATTTTATATGCGGGTAAACCGTCGAGAGCTTCGGCAACGGCTTTGTTCGTCAGTTCGAGCGCGTCTTTTAAAGGTTTCCCTTTGATAAGCTCGGTAGCCATAGAACTTGAAGCTATCGCGGAACCGCAACCGAAGGTCTCGAATTTAACGTCGGTTATGATATCGTCGTCTATTTTGAGATAAATTTTCATTATGTCGCCGCATTTTGCGTTGCCGACTTCCCCGACGCCGTCGGCGTTATCTATAGTGCCCACGTTGCGCGGATTTTTAAAATGATCCATTACTTTTTCGCTGTATAATGCCATATCGTTTTCTCCTGGTTATTTGCGTTTTATATAAATAAGTCCGCCTATAAGTCGATAATCGCGTATTTTTTACTTATTACGGAAGTAAAAACGGTTTCACGCCGTTTACTTTATCGCGCCAGACGGGCGACATATTGCGCAGCCTCTCGACGACTTTTTTAACTGCCGGTATCGTCTGTTCAATTTCTTCGTCGGTGTTGTAGCGGCTGATCGTTAAGCGGAGCGAGCCGTGCGCTATCTCGTGCGGGTGCCCTATCGCGAGCAGAACGTGGCTCGGATCGAGCGAACCCGACGTGCAAGCCGAGCCGGAAGATGCCTCTATCCCGTACGAGTCCAAAAGAAGCAACAAACTTTCGCCCTCGATGCCTTCAAAGCAGAAATGAACGTTCCCGGGGAGGCGGTTTTTCGTGTCGCCGTTGAGCACGGAATGGGGAATGGTCGAAAGACCTTTAATGAGTTTATCGCGCATAGCCGTTATTTTTTTTGCGTTCGCTTCGATATTTGAAGTTTCTTCTTTGAGCGCCGCCGCCATGCCGAGGATAGCCGGCAAATTTTCCGTTCCCGCTCTTTTGCCGCGTTCCTGCGCGCCGCCTTCGATGAGGCTTTTGAGCCTTACTCCGCGCCTTGCGTAAAGCGCCCCGATGCCTTTGGGCCCGTGAAATTTATGCGCGGAAAGCGATAACAGGTCGATATTCTGTTTGTTTACGTTTATTTTGACGTGGCCGACGGCTTGCACCGCGTCGGTGTGGAAGGGCACGCGCTTATCTTTACAGACCGCGCCTATTTCTTTTATCGGGAGCAGCGAACCTATCTCGTTGTTTGCCGCCATCACCGACACGAGGCAGGTGTCTTCGTCGATTGCCGCGGCGACCTGCTCGGCGGAAACGTTCCCCGTTTTGCCTACGGGCAGATATTTGACCGTAAAACCTTCGCTTTCGAGCTTTTCGAGCGTATGAAGAACGGCGTGATGCTCGAACGCCGTGGTAATTATCGTCTTTTTACCCGTCTTTAAGGCTGATTTTGCCACCGAGATAATGGCTTGATTGTCCGACTCGCTGCCGCCCGAAGTAAAATATATTTCGCTAGGTAACGCGCCGAGACGTTCCGCCACGTCGTTTCTCGCCGTTTCGAGAAGTTCTTTCATTCTCTGGCCCATCGAGTGCAGGCTCGACGGATTGGCGTAATCTTCTTTTAAAGCGGAGGTCATCGCCGCGAGCGCGGCGTCACTCATTTTCGTGGTCGAGGCGTTGTCAAGATATATTTTCATAAAGCACCTTCAGCTTATCATCTTTTCCGATAAAACATTGTAACATATAAAACCTATCAAGTCAATAGGTTTATAGCCGTTTTTCAAATTTTCGGGCGCGAAAAGCCGTTTTTTTGCGGCGTTTTGCAAGTGGAAAACAAGTATTTCGTTATTTCTATTGACAAGGCGCACATTTTTGGTATAATAATAGTGTAAAGAGTTTAAAACCGCGGGCGTGCGCGATGACGTTATCATAGCGTAACGACAGATAAGATCCGTTGCCGTCTGCGGCAAAAAAGGAGAGAAAATTATGAGAAGGCTGACAAGATCGGTTATAGCGTTCGTTTTATGCGCGGCTTTACTGTCGTTTGCCGCTTGCGAAGTCATGACAGCCGCCAAGTCGGACGGCGTTGACGGTATCGGCGAATCCGCTGCGGAAAATATCGCGGAAAGCGCAGACGCCTCCGCTTCTTACGACGATCCCGATATCAACGAGCAACAAGGGATCTCGGGTAAGACTATAGACCTTATGGCGGGCTTTACGCCGAGCGGCGCCGTCTCCGTAGCTGTCGGCGAGGCGTTTACGAAGGCGTACAATTCCTTTGCAACCAAGCTGTTCAAAAAACTGTATTGCGGCGATAACGAGCTTATAAGCCCGCTTTCGGTGGAACTTGCGCTTGCGATGACGACGAACGGAGCTAAAAACGATACCCTTACGCAGATGCAGAACGTGCTTTTCGACGGCGCGGATATTAAGGACTTCAACGCTTACTTCAAGGCGTACGTTTCGTCGTTTGCGGGGGCGAAATACCCGAAACTCAAAACGGCAAATTCGATATGGTTCAAAGACCATCCTTCCCTGACGGTTTCGGACGCATTCTTGCAGACCAACGCCGATTACTACGGCGCGGGGGCGTATAAAGCGCCTTTTGACAACGGCACTTTGAACGACATCAACGGTTGGGTGAAAGAAAACACCGAAGGTATGATAGAAAAGATACTCGACAGGATAAGCGCTTACGCCGTGATGTATCTCGTCAACACCGTCTACTTCGAGGCCGATTGGGTAAACGAATTCAATCCGTCCTATAAGGACACCTTCACCAAGGAATCGGGCGAAGAACTGACGATCGACATGATGGGCTGCGAATTGTATTCTTATCTCGAAAACGACTTTGCTACGGGCTTTAGAAAAGCTTATAAAGGCAACCGCTTCGTATTCGCGGCTATGCTTCCGAAAGAGGGCGTTTCGATGGCGACCGCAGTCGAGTCGCTGTCGGAAGAAACTTTAAAAGACTTTTTCGATTCAAATAAGTCGGAAAGGACGAGGGTGAAAATGCCCAAATTCAAGCTAGATTACGACGTCGAAATGGGCGAATATCTCGCGGCGCTCGGAATGACGGACGCTTTCGATATGGCCCTTGCCGATTTTTCGGGCATGGCGACGTATTCGGGCGCAAACATTTATATAGGGCACGTCATTCATAAAACGGCTATCGAAGTCAACGAGTACGGCACCAAAGCAGCCGCCGCGACGGTCGTCGAACCGAGAGCGGGCTCCGCAGGCCCCACGCAGGACGAACCGCATTACGTCTATCTCGACCGCCCGTTCTTATACTTCCTGCTCGATACTGAGACCGATACCCCGTTGTTTATGGGCGCGTACAACGGGTGATTGCCAAATAAAAGTAACGCCGTTACGGGCGATACGGGCCGCGTGATATTTTATGCGGATACAAAAAATCAAAAAGGAGTTCCGATATGAAAAAGTTTATCAGATCGTTCGTTGCGGTCGTTTTTGCGGTTGCGCTCGCGTGTCTTTTTGCTTGCGCTCCGGTCGGGCAAGGCGGTTCCGGCGGGCAGAGTTCTTCTGTCGAAAAGCCTGTCGGTCGGTCGATCGATCTTATGGCGGGGTATACGCCGTCAATAAGTACGACCGTTTCTGTTGACGAGGCGTATAGTTCGGCTTACAACGCCTTTGCGGCAAAGCTTTTCAAGAGCCTTTACGAAGGCAAAAGTGAGCTTATAAGCCCATTATCGATAGAAATTGCGCTTTCGATGACGGCTAACGGTGCCAAAGGCGATACGCTTACGGAGATGCAGAACGTGTTGTTTGACGGCGCGGATATCAACGCCTTCAACGCGTATTTCAAGGCGTACATCGCATCGATTACGGCTGTTGACGACGTTTCGGTAAGCATTGCCGATTCCATTTGGTTCAAGGACGATCCTTATTTCAACGTTGTCGAAGACTTTTTGCAGACCAACGCCGACTACTACGGCGCGGGGGCTTATAAAGCGCCTTTCGACGACGAAACGCTTGCGGAAATTAACGGCTGGGTGAAATATAATACGGACGGAATGATAGATAAGATTTTGGAGAGCATCGATAAAGACGCGATTATGTATCTTATAAACGCTCTGCTTTTCGACGCAAAATGGAGCGATCAGTTCGAGTCCGCAACGGAGGACGTCTTCAAAAAGGAAAACGGCACTACGACGACCGCCGATTATCTTTGGGGCAACGTGAACGGTTACTACGAGAACGAGTACGCCGAAGGCTTTGCGAAGCCTTACGGGAACGGTCGCTTTGCTTTTTGCGCCATGCTCCCTAAAGACGGCGTTTCGATGAGCCAACTCGTTTCCTCTTTGGACGGTAACGCTTTGAGCGTGTATTTTTCGGACGTTGCGGAAAAAGACGCGGTATATTTTAAGATGCCCAAATTCAAACTCGATTACGAAGCAGACCTTAACGACTGTTTGTGCGCGCTCGGTATGCCGACGGCTTTCAACGGCTTGTACGCGGACTTTTCGGGGCTCGGCACCTATGCGGACACGAACTTATATATAGGGTTCGTCAAACATAAAACGGCTATCGAAGTGACCGAGGCGGGAACGAAAGCCGCCGCCGTCACGATTGTCGCAATAGAAAAGAACGCGTCTGTAGAAGTGCCGTCGAAACGGCATTACGTCTATCTCGACCGTCCGTTTATCTACTTTATTCTCGACACCGAAACCAACACGCCGCTGTTTATGGGCGCGTATAACGGCTGACCTTATTACCGACGAAAAACGCCGTTAGTCGACTTATAGGCTGGCTTTTAAGCGGCAAAGGCGATTTAAAAAGCGGTTTTTCCGCCGTTAAACCGAATTAATACACGTTCGGCGGAAAGCAAAGATATAATAACGTTTTATCTTCTTACGGTCGTTTTGCGTAAAAAAAAGAGATGCTTTCATCGCATCTCTTTTTTCGTGGCTTTAAAGCGTTTTTAAACGGAAAATACCTGTGCCGACGAAATACGCGCCGACATAATTAAAAACGGTAAAATAAAGGCAGTATCGACGGAAGGAAAAGACTATCAGAAATCTTCTTCGTCGATGTCGTCTTCGTCTTTTTCTTCTTCGTCTTCATCGTCGTCGGACTCGAAGTCCTTTTCGTCGATGGGAAGATACTCGAAGTCGTCGGGCTCGTCGGAGACGGTCTCTTCGGAAAACTCGTCTTCCTCCTCGTCCTCGTTGTACTGTGCGGCCTCTTCTTTTTCGATCTCGGTGAGAGAAAGGAGTTCTTCTTCGTCGCTTTCCTTGATTATTTCGTCTTTCTCGTCGTCGTCGAGATATTCGCGCCAGCTTTCGTCCTTATCGTCGTCGGCGTCGGTCTCGTCGTTATAAATGGATTTGGCTTTACAGCTGTCGCACATATCTTCGCCTATGGGAATATAGACGTTATTGCATATCGGGCAGAGCTTTTCGCTCGGTTCGCCTTCATCGTCAATGGCGAACATAAGTTGCGGGCCGATCTTAAGTTCGGCTTTACAGACGCCGCAGTACTGTTCGTCTTCGGGTATATAATTGAGTTCGCATCTCGGGCAAAGCTTGTATTTAGGCATTATTCCCTCCTTCAGCCGGAAATCGTTCGTGGCGCCGCGTCGTCAGGCGCAAAGCCGAGAGCCTAAGGCGACTTAAAAAGTTCGCTTTGGGCGGTCTCGTCGTTAAAAACGTATCCCGCTTTCATCGATAGCGGAATTATTATATTAATAATATTTGCTTTTGTAAACTGTTTTGCACAAATTTTTCCGTTTTTTTATAAAAAATTTTATTTTTAAGCGTTTTCTCGGCGGCAAACGGCGTCTGCGACCTAAAAACGGGCGGTTTCGACTACGCGGTATATCGGATAAAAGTGCTTGATCATGGTTTGCCCGTGCGGCGGAAACATTCGTTTGCCGTTTATATTTTATTGACCGCGAAGAAAATATCTGCTAAAATAATTAAAAACGTCATTTAAAACCGATCCGGTGCATTATGGATAAAAAGGATTTGGGAGGCGCTTGGCGCGATGGCCTTGCCGCCGCCGCTACGATGAAACTTGCCGATATGCCTTTCCGCCTTATAAAAGAAGGCAAAAAGACGGTCGAAGTAAGACTTTGCGACGAGAAACGCCGCCTATTGAGAGTGGGCGATATCGTTGCTTTTTCGAGGGTGAACGCCCGGAAGGAAAAGTTGTTCGTCAAAATAACGATGCTAAAAAAGTTTACTTCGTTTTTCGAGCTGTTCTCTTCGCCGCTCGGCGACGCCGCGGGTAAGGGCGAAATGTCTTCGGAGGCCGCCGCAAGATCGATGTACGAGTATTACAGCCCCGAAAACGAGGCGGCTTTGGGCGTACTTGCCATCGGGTTTGAACTGTTGAGTCAAGAGGGCGGCGGCGATATCGTCGTTATCCGTGAATTTGATGAAAAGTTCGCCGAGGACGTCAAAAACCTTATGGTCGAACTTCAGGAACACCTTGCAAAGCTCGATACGCGCGGCGTGCTCGTACTTAAAGAGGGCTACAAAGAGGCGTATTACGAGTTCTTGCTTAAAGAATGTGAAAAGCACGCGGGTAAGATATTTATCGCCGAAGAAGGCGGCAAGGCGGTCGGCTGCGTGGTCGCTAAAATCTTTGACGACGGCGACGAAGAAGAAAAACTGACTACCACCTGCCCGAAGATAGGGTTTATAAGCGATCTTATCGTCACCGAATATAGGCGCGGCGGCGGTATAGGTAAAAGGCTTATAGCCGCGGCGGAACGCTACTTTAAAAACAGCGGTTGCAAGTATACTCAACTTACGGTCTTTGCACCGAACGAGAAGGCTTTCGAGCTTTATAAAAAGTTGGGGTTTAAAGTAAATCACATGTATCTCTCGAAAGAGACCGATATATAAAAATCGCCGTTGATCGACTTATAGGCGGGCTTTTGCAAAGAAAAAGGAGTAAAAATGAACGAACAGACGAAAAAAAATCTCGACGAATTATATAAAGAACTCAGGATAATAAGAACGTACGACCACGCCGTGGCTATCATCGATTTCGACTTTGAAACGTGCGCGCCCGTCGAAGGGCGCGGCGACGAGGGCGACGTCATAAGTTATTTTGCCAATAAAAAGTTCGCGATATCCAACTCGGGCAAGATGAAAAGAACGATCGGGTATCTTTACGGGCATATCGAAGAACTCGACGAGCTTGACCGTATCCTTATTCGCAAACTGAACGAAAATCTCGAAAAGACCGCCGCCGTTACCGCCAAAACGCAGTTGAAATGGCTCAAAATATACAATCAAGCTTATATCGATTGGTTAAAAGCAAAGGAAGTCGGCGATTTTTCGCTGTACAAGAAGTCGTTTTGCGCCGTTATCAAAGCCTCGAAAGAAAAAGTCGCGTTAAGAAAAAACGCCCTGCCCGATCTATACGATAATTTGCTCAACGACTGCGAAAAAGGCGTTCTTTCCGCTACGCTCGATAAGTTTTTCGACGAGTTAAAAGTCGGACTTATGGAGCTTATAGCAAAGATAAAAAGCTCGGATCACGTTATCCGCAGGGACTTTTTGTCGAGGAAAGTGCCTATCTATAAGCAGCAGGAATTTTCCGAATACGTTTTAAAGCTCAACGGTTACGATTTTAAGCGCGGACATATTTCCACCACCGAGCACCCTTTTACCAACGAGATAGCCAAAAACGACGTGCGGGTGACTACTCATTACTTTGAAAATATGTTCCTTTCCAACCTTTATTCAGTCATTCACGAGGGCGGGCACGCCATCCTGATGCAGAACGAACCCGAAGAGGATTTCGAGCATTTTATAAACGATTCGGTCACCAACGGTATGCACGAATCGGTCTCGCGTTTTTACGAGAACGTCATCGGCAGGAGCAAAGAGTATATTTCTCTTATATACCCCGAGTTCCATCGTTTATTTAACGAGGAGCTTAGCGACGTGACCGAGCGCGAGCTTTACGAGGCGGTCAATATCGTCGAGCCGTCGCTTATAAGGACCGAGGCGGACGAAGTTACTTACGGACTTCATATCGTCATTCGCTACGAAATGGAAAAGGCTATATCGGCGGGTAAGATATCTCCCGCCGCCGCTAAGAAAGAATGGAACAGGTTGTATCGCGAATACCTCGGCGTTACCCCGAAAAACGACGCCGAAGGCATTTTGCAGGACGTTCATTGGACGAACGACTTCGGGTATTTTCCGAGCTACGCGCTCGGCAACGCGTATAACGCCATGTATTTAAAGAGGATAAGTTCCGAAATGGACTTTAAAGGCGCGATAGCCCGCGGCGATCTTGCCGCCGTAAACGATTGGATGAAGAAAAACGTTTTCGCCGAAGCCAATCGCCTAACGCCCGAAAAGTGGCTTTTAAAGCTCACGGGAAGGCCCCTGACGGCAAAAGATTTCCTCGAATATTTAAACGACAAATATTCCGAGATCTACGGCTTTTGATATCAAAAGCCCGTGTATAAGTCGATTATCGCATATTTTTTAATTCGTAAATAATATTATCGGGGCGTGTATACGCCCCTTTTTGTCGGTAAATTTATTATATTGTTATAATCGTGATAGGTTTTTGCGGAATGAACGAAAATATTTTACGACTAATCTCGAATTGTTTTCGAGATTAGTCGTAAAATGAGTGATAGGGCGTACCAGAGGAGCGGAAGGCGCATTATCGAAAAGATCGGAAAACCGTTAAGGCTTTCTATTTTTCGTAAAAACAAAAGGCTCGTGAACAGACGGGATTAAGTCGGAGGAAAAAAAAGAGGTACGGGCGCAGTGGTTTGCCTGTGTCCGCAGCCCGCGCTGCCGAGGGAAAACGTTCTGCAACCGCCTGTTTGGTATATACGATCTCATTTATAATCGAATACAATAACGAAAAAAGGCGGCCGTTTAAAGCCGTCTTTTTCGCAAAATTTGATTTTGATATATAAAAAATTTAAAGGAGAACTTATTTAAGCGTAGTAATGTCGCTGCCGAACCATTTGACGGAAATGTGTGAGTAAAAAATTTGCATTTAATAATCTTTTCTTCCTATCAAATAGTCAACATCTATGTTAAAATAGTCTGCTAGTAACCATAAGGATCTTATGCTTGGCTCTTTTTTTTCGAGAAGCCATGCACTAATTGTGTTTTGTTTTACGCCGATTTTGTTTGCCAAAGCGACTTGGGTAAGGTTTTCTTCTTTCATTAGTTCTCTTATTCTTTCCGCAACAATAATTTTCATTTTTTATAATTTTTTTTCCAATACACTCATTTTTCTATTGACATAATAGCACCTTGGGAGTATAATAATACAAAATAGCCCCTTGGGGCTAAATAGTGAAGGGTATTATGTTAATGAGAAAATTGGCAATTGTTATAATATTTGCGCTTTTATTATGTAGTGTCGGTTGCGATGGTCCTAATGATTCAAATGAAATTGATTTAACAATAGACAATTTTGAATACTATGTTAATTTATCCTGCCAAGCATCAGCTGATAGTAAAAATTATAGTAATGGGAAATATTGCTCAATGATAGGGTATGCATCATGTACGGGTATTTCTGGTTATTATTATGACAATGTTAGCGTTACGATTAAAATAATATTTGATGATGGTACAAATGATGCCACTCCAAGTATTGGATTAAAACTAAATGTAGGCGGCAATGCGTCGGGCAGCAACGATTATTTGATTTGCAACAAAAAAACAGGTTATTTATCTTATGTTTCGGCAAGCACGATAACTGCTTATTCAAAATATCAGATAGTATATGTACACGGAAAAGTAAGAAGATTATAAATCTCAAATAATAAAATATATGAGGCGTAATTATGAAAAAATTAGTTATTATTATCATTGTAAGCATATCCATTGTTGCAACCGTATGTGTATCAGCTTTTTTAAGCAAAGCATATCTTGATAAAGATAGCGAAGAAGCTCAGAATGAATTGACATATGATAGTTCAAGTGTTATATATTCAACTGGTAAAAACTCAAATAGCATTCAAAGTTCCGCTACAAAGACATCATCATCTGCTTACGATAATTCGGCGGAAAAAGCAAACGCAATTAATCAAATAAACGCTAAAAATGCTACCATACAGAGTAATAATGAAAAAATTTCATCATACAGAAGTCAAATTGGCAGTTTGAATTCACAATTAAACAGTGTTCAAAATTCTATTTCTACTTGTCAAAGTAATCTCAACAATGCCAATTACAGATTAGAAAACGCAAGAAATGAAAAAGTTCGTGTTTATCGCACAGGAATAGGTTGGACATACGAAACCGATCAAACAGCAGTATCAAATGCAAGATCATTAGTCAGCCAGTATGAAAATCAATTATACAATTTGCAGATGCAGGAGCAGACAATAAGATCGAATATAAATAATTTGCAATCATCGATAAATACACTAACCGCACAAAATAATCAATTGAACTCTGAAATTAAGACCTTAAAAGATAAATATGGAATTTATTAAATGAATTATAAAGTTATTGTGTAATTAACAACAATGAAAATGTTATTAAAACGAAAAAAGGCGGCCGTTTAAAGCCGTCTTTTTCGCAAAATTTGATTTTTATATATAAAAAATTTAAAGGAGAACTTATTTAAGCGTAGTAATGTCGCTGCCGAACCATTTGACGGAAATTTCCGCAAGCTTGCCGTCCTGTCGCATTTCGTCGAGTATCTCCTGCACCTTGTCGCGAAGGGCTTGGTCTTTCTTTCTGAATCCGACGGCGTATTCTTCTTCGCCGAGATTGCCGGGGAGTATCAGTAAGTCTTCGGAGAAAGAAACGATATAGTAGTAAGCGACGACGGAATCGAGGAACACCGCGTCGAGGTCTTCTTGCGAAAGAGCGGTAAGCAAAGAAACGTTATCGGCAAGTGAGGTGACGGTGACGTCTTCGTAGATCTTGGATTTTTGCAACAGTTCCTGCGCGGTCGAACCCGACTGCACGCCGACGGCCTTGCCTTTAAGCCCGCTTATGGACTTGATATCGCTGTCTTTACGGACGACGAATATCATTTCGTTTTTCATATACGAGCCGGACAGATTCATACTTTCCGCCCGCGCGGCGCTTACCGACATACCGTTCCAGATGCAATCTATCTCACCGGCGTTCAGAAGGTCCTCTTTTTCTTCCCAGTTGATAGGTTTTTTGACGAGCTTAACGCCGAGCCTAAAAGAAGCTTCTTCCGCAACGTCGATATCGAAACCGACGATATTGTTTTCGTCGTCGATAAAGCCCATCGGCGGGAAGCTTGCGTCAAGCCCGAGAACGAGTTGGCCCGCGTCTAAAACTGCCTGCAAAGACAGATCTTTTTCTTCCGCGGGCGCGTTTTTGTCGCAGCCCACGCTTGAAAAGAGCATGGAAAAAACTGCGAAGATCATCAAAATTTGTTTAAATGCGTTTCTTTTCATACGAATATCCTTTTAACCGATAGGTTGGCCGCTAAAATAAAGTGTGAGTATGCTACGGCGCCGTACGCATTATTATTGTCTGTCTTTTTCGATACTCTTATAGTAGCTGTTTTTGCGGTCGTACATCTTGTGGTCGGCCTCCATGGCTACGGACTCCATATCCGAATGTCCTTTAGTCGTTTCCACGCCGTAGGATACGGAGAAACTGTTTATACGAACGCCTTTCCAATGCTTGGTCGACTGATCGAGTAAATTGAGACTGCCATCGATATCTTCTTCGGTGCCGGACGTGATAACGCAGAATTCGTCGCCGCCGATACGGTAAACGTCGTCGGTGTCGGTAAAGGCGTTGCGGATACAAGTCGCCGCGGCGATTATGAGTTCGTCGCCGGCTTCGTGGCCGAAGTTGTCGTTTATCTTTTTCAGCCCGTTCACGTCGAGTATGATGACGAACAAGTCTTCCGGAAGCTCGCCAGATAGGCGTTCGAGTTCTTCGGTATAGGCGCGGCGATTTTTCAAGCCGGTCATCTGGTCGCGGTAGGCGTATTCCGTCTGTTGATTGGCTATTTCTTCCATCTTCTGCGCAAACGCGTCCTTTTTATTGGAATTTGCCATAAGTAGCGACAGAATGATTATTATGCTCATTGCCGCGATTATCGTAAGTATCAGCGGCACTCTCAATTTGGAGAATACGGTGGTCGCGTTGATAACGGACAAACATACCCAATCGTTTTCGATGGTTATCGCGTAGACGATATATTCGTTGCTGTTGTATTCCAAAGAGAAATAGCTTTCTTTTTTGGTCTGTTTACGCAACATATTTACTATACTGTTGCCGAAAGAATTATCGTTTTTAAAATAGTCGTTACCGATCTCGTCGCGGTCGGAATGGGCGATGACCTGATAATTGCTGTTGAGGATTATTTCCGCGTCGGAAGCGCCGGCGCTCGCAACGTCTTCAACGGTCTGCTGAAGCTGATCCATCTCGATGTCGATAGCGACTACGCTCTTGGTATCGCCGAGCCTTCTCGAAAGAGTTATCGTAACGTTGCCCGTCATCGCGTCGATATACGGTCCGACGATAGCGACTTTGCCCGACCGCGCTTTGGCCTCGATAAACCACGGGCGTTCGGTAGGAACGAAATCTTCGTCGGGCTCCCAGCCCGAACCGTCGAGATACTCGTCTCTTATAACGCCGTACACGCCGTTGATCTGCCCCGTTACCGTACTTTCCGTCGCAAACGACTGGGCTACGAGATAATTAAGTATCTCTTCTTGCGAGCAGTTGTCGTGTATCATGCTGTCGAGAGTATAACTCGTAAGCTTTAACGCGTTGACGCCGAGAGATAAGTATTTGTCTATCCTGTAGGCGGTGCTTACGGCGTTCAATTCGCCGTTTTTGGTTATGTTATCTCTCGTTTCGGAGTCAAGCACCGAATAATATGCCACTACGACGCCCAAAAAGAACAGAATAATGAAAATGGTTATGACGAGGTTCTGTACGACAGACAACCCCGTTTTTTTTGATCTTTTCATTATTCATCAACGTTTCCTCTGGTTGTTTTTATATTTTTTTCGCGACGGTGACAATAAATCCGGGTGACAATAAATCTATTGTATTATACCATCGAAAAGGGTTTTTGTCAAATATAAATACTTCGTTCATTTGTTTTTATATAAAACACGATATTGTTTGAAACGCGCAACACGCGTTCGATATCAAAACTTTGCGCCGCCGATCTTAAATATCCCATTAAGCAAAATCGCCATTCCTTATCGACGCACCTTAAAAATATAAAAACCCGTCTATAAGTCGATTATCGCACAATTATTATTATTTTTCCGCATACAAAAACCCGACTTGACGGGCAACTTATAAAGGTTGCGGCGTTTGGTCGGGCGTTTTTTTATCGATAATTATTTTCCTCGGATTTCCGAAAGCCAGACTTCTTTGGTAAGAACGTTTTCCTGCGAGTCCTCAACGGTACCGAATTTGGTTTCGTGTTTACTTAAAGCGTATTTTTTAAAACCGCACTTTTCCTGCACTCTTTGCGAGCGTTTGTTCCAAACGTAGTGCGAGCATAAGATCACGTCGAGCCCGACGTCATTAAAAAGATATCCGACTACGGCTTTTACGGCCTCGGGCATAAGTCCCTGTCCCCAATAGTCCTTTGACAAAACGAAACCTATCTGGCGGCATTTTTTGTCGGCAAATTCGGGGAATCGTTCCTCGTTGTAAAGCTCCACGCCGAGAGAACCTATACATTTTCCGTTAAGATCGAGGGCAAAAGTCCTTTTTTCGGCGATAAACTTATTGAGCCTGTATGCCGACTCTTCAACGTTTTCGTGCGGTTTCCAGCCCGCCATCTGACCTACGCCGTCGACGCTCGCATAGGCGTAGAAATCGTTTAGGTCTGTCTGCCGCCACGGGCGGAGAGTCAGTCGCTCGGTTTTTAGGATCACGTTACTTATATCTATTTCCGCATTCATATAAAATACTCCTGATTTTATTTATTAAGGCCGACCGAGATATCCGCGAACGGCCGATAAAAAGGCGAGAACTTCCTCTTCTTTCGTTCCCCAGCCGGTCACGAGGCGAATTGCCGTCATGCCGTCAGGTTCCTTTGCCCATTCGTAAAAGAAGAAGTCTTTTTCAAGCTCTTTGACGACTTTTGCGGGAAGTATCGGGAAAACCTGATTGGTGGGCGAACTGCCGAAAAATCGGACGCCGAGTTCTTTTAAACCGTTTCTTAAAATATCCGCCATTTCGTTGGCGTGTCTTGCCGCTTGAAAATATACGCAGTCTTCACCGCCCTCGAAAAGCGCCTCGAACTGCACGCCGATGAGCCTTCCTTTTGCAAGCAGCCCGCATTGGCGCTTTATCATCCAGCGAAAGTGGTCGTTTAGTTTATCGTTTCTTATAATAAGCGTTTCGCCGAGCAGCGCCCCGTTTTTGGTGCCGCCTATGTAGAACGCGTCGCAAAGCGCCGCCAGCTCTTTTAAGGACAGATCGTTTCCCTTTGCGGTAAGCGCCGAACCCAGCCTTGCCCCGTCGACGTACAAAAGCATATCGCGTCGATCGCACTTTTCGCGTAGCGCCGTCATCTCGGCTTTGGAGTATATCGTGCCCGTCTCCGTCGGCTGCGAAACGTACGCAAGGCGCGGCAGCGGGGTGTGCTCGTCCTGATATTCGTCGAAAGCTTTGTCTATCATATCGGGCGTAAGTTTTCCGTCCTCGCCTTCGAGCGCGATAACGCGGTGCCCCGTGGCCTCGACCGCGCCCGTTTCGTGAAAGTAGACGTGGCCGCTTCTTGCGCTTACCACCGATTCGTACGGTCTTAAAGCCGCGGCGATGAACGTAACGTTGCACGGCGTTCCGCCGACCATCATGTGGACGTGGCAGTTTTCGTCGCCGATAAGCTCTTTTATCATTTGTGCGGCGTGCTCGCAATGCGCGTCCATGCCGTAGCCGTCGGTGTGCTCGGGATTTGTTTTTACGAGAGCTTCCAGCACCCTCGGGTGCGCCCCCTGACTGTAATCGGAACGAAAACTTATCATATTTTCCTCGAATAGAAAGATAATTTTATACGATTATATCACCTTTTTCCCGAAAAAGCAAGAAAAAATCGGATAATAATAAAATATCGTCGACAAATAAAAAGTTCGCCTATAAGTCGATTATCGCGCGTTATCGACGCGTAATAAGGGGCTGACGGCACTTTTTTAAGCGCAGGAAAACAACTTTAAACGGCGCTTTCATATTTTAAAAATAATAAAATACAGTGGCAGATAAAAAAATTTTTTTAAAAGATATTGACAAGTCGCTTCGTTTGTGGTAATATAATTGCGAATAGGGTGTTCGCAAAAAAACGGGAAGGCTTGAACGAATTTAAAACGGCTATAAAAAATATCCCTGCCGATAGCGACGCCGTCGACGTCGAGGCTGAAAACGTCGGGCAAGATAATCAGGCTTAAACGAGCGATTTTGTTAAGAATATTTAAGGAGAAAAATTGTATGAGCAAGAAACTGTTGGCTGTTTTTTTGGTCGTTTTGCTTATGACGAGCGTATTCGCGTTATCCGCTTGCAAAAAAAATGCGAAGACCTCCGAGCCCGATGACGGTACGAGCATAACTACGAGCGCAGAAAATTCACAAACGGCCGAAACTTCCGCAAGCGACGAAGAGACTTCTTTTAGCGACGAACCGCAGTCGAGCGGCAACCAGGGAACGGGGGAAGATCCCGTTATAGTGACCGTGACGGGCATAGAGTTGTTTACCGCACCCGCAAAGACCGAATACGCTTACGGCGAAGAACTCGATACGACCGGTGCAGCCATAACCGTGCTTTACAGCAACGATACCAATGAGCAGGAATCGGTCACAGCGGAAATGGTGACGGGCTACAACGCCGAGCAGGCGGGCGAACAGACGCTTACCGTAACTTACGGCGAGTTTACCGCGACGTTTAACGTGACCGTGGCCGCAAGGATACCCGAACTCGTTTCGACGGCGTTGACGGCCCCCGCAAAGACCGAATACGCCTACGGCGACGCGCTCGATTTAAGCGGCGCGAAGATAACCTACACTTACGACGACGAAACGACTACGGAAGTAGCCGTCGCCGCGGAAATGGTAACGGGCTACAACGCCGAGCAGGCGGGCGAACAGACGCTTACCGTGACTTACGGCGAGTTCAGCGCGACCTTCACCGTGACCGTGGCCGCAAGGATACCCGAACTCGTTTCGACGGCGTTGACGGCCCCCGCAAAGACCGAATACGCCTACGGCGACGCGCTCGATTTAAGCGGCGCGAAGATAACCTACACTTACGACGACGAAACGACTACCGAAGTAGCCGTCACCGCGGAAATGGTGACGGGTTACAGTTCGATAACGCTCGGCGAACAGACCGTTACGGTAACGTACGGCGAGTTCGGCGCGACGTTCACCGTTACGGTTTTCGTTCCTTCGGGCACGGATCCGTACGCCTACGATTGCTATTGATAAGCCGTCGGACGCTGATTTAATAAAGGAGAAACGTTTATGAAGACTATTAAAAACAGATCGGTTTTGATATTTGCCATGGCTTTCGTCGTCGCCTTCTCGCTGTTTGCGGCGGCGGCCGTTATTGCGGGCTCGGGCAAGGCGTACGCGGAAAGTCCTTTCGAGGGCGACGAAGTGGCGTTCAGCACCACGAAGATCCAATTTGACGTAACGCCCGATACTTACGATTTCTTTACTTTCGAGTATAAATTCGATACGGACGATCAGGCCAACAACCTGCTGAGCGTTTATCTTATGGACGGAAACAGCTCGAAGTATTTCGGGTATTACTATTTCAAACAGGACGGCACGTTCTATCAGGGCAGTTCGCATAACGCGGGCGTTGCCACCACCGCCGTCGACGGGTGGATAAAGGTCGTGTTTACCGTTGCCGAGCTTGAAGACAGAAAGGGCGACGCGACCGGTGCGAACAAACCTGCGGATCTAAAAAGGTTTTACGCCAAAGCCTCTTCGGGAACGGGCCTTGTAAGAAACGCAAGTTTCTACTTCGCTCCTTCCGATACGATAGAAATGGTCGAAGGCGCGTCGGTAAGATCTACCGCGCCTTACGGTATCCGTTTCAGGGCTGATCTCGGAGCGGGTATCGCCACCGACGCCGACGCGACTTTCGGCATGACGATAATACCTTACGACTATCTTACGACTTATTCCGCGCTTATCGAAGCGGCAAACGGCGACTATATCGCGGCGCTCGACAATGCGGGAACGGCTTATCGTAAATTTAATTGCACGCCCGTTAAAGACGGCGACGATTATTACGTTCAGGCTTCGCTTACCGATATCAAGGCGGAAAACCTCGAAAGAGAGTTCATCGGTATCGCCTGGTACGAAAAGGCGGGCGAAAAGACTTACGCTTTCAACCCCGATTGCGCCCGTTCCATAAAAGACGTTTCCTTAAAGGCTCTCATTGCCGAAGACGGCGACGCTCCTTACGGTGAGGAACAAAGGAACTTCCTTTTAAGCACGATGGCCCATTACGACGGCAGTTTCGACTGTAACGTTCCCATCGAAGGCAACACTATCGAGTTCTACGTAAAAAGAACGACCGCGGGGAGCGTGAGATTTGCGCTCATCGAAGACGATTGGCAAGCCTATCTCGGTTACTTCGAGATAAGCGAAACCAACGTTTCCAACGATCGCGGCGTTCTCGTCGAAACGGTCAACGAAGATTGGATAAAGGTCAGGATCAACCCCTCTATGACCGAGCATACAGTCGGCGATCCCGATATGACGGCAGTTAAGACCGTGTACTTTAAAGGCGGCAGCGCGACTTTCGAGATAATCGACGTTAAAACGCGCTCGTCTTCCGATTGGCCGAGAGGTCAGGCGATAACCGCGGGTAGCAGTCTGGAGATACACGCCGGCACGGAAAAAGCGTATACGAAAGTTTCTTTCGATTATATCGCCACGACGACCGGTGAGTTCGCCGTTACTATCATGAGTCAGGATTGGAGCGGCCGTTACGGGCCGAAATCCGGTTATTATATGCTTGATATGAACAGTGCGGGAACTGCTTTCAGCGGGGCGACCTGCACGCTGCTCGAAGACGGTTATATCCACGTCGAAATAACCATCGCCGACGCGCCCGCTTATAACGATCAGGCGCCCGACGGCGTGGAAATGGTCTATATCAGAGGCAATTGGACTTCCGCAAACGGATTTATCGACAACGTTCAGTTTATAGAATAAATCGTTAAGCAAATCGATATCGTCTTTCGGTCGGTCGGGCGGGCGGTTTTGCCCGCCCGTACCGGATAATTATTATAACGCCCGTAAAAACGCAAATGGAATATCTTTTTGTTCGCAGTTGTTTTTTAAGTTTATCGGCTTTCGTCGTTTTAAGCGAATTGCGCGGCGGCGCGACTTAAAAAGTGGCGATAACTGCCTTATAGGCGCACTTATCGGCTTTTATGCGGTTATAAAACGCGGACTTTTTGCGGGCGTGACGACCTTTTTTTCGATAACTAAACCGAAAGGTTTGTTATGAGTCTTGCTTTTCGTCACCGTCGTGGGTTTTATCCCGCGACGGCGCGCGAATAACTTTTTTATCCGACAATTTATAAGCCCGAATTTCGTTTCAAATAATTTGTGAGGAAAAAATTATGAGAAAAATATTGACCGTTTTATCGTTGACACTCGTTATCGCGTTATCGTTCGCGCTATTTGCGGCGTGTAATAACGAAGGCGACGGCAACAAAGATGAGTCGCAATCGGCGTCTCAAAGCGAAACGTTATCCGCAAGCGGCTCGGCTCCTTCGTCTATAGACGGTTCGTCGGCGCAATCTTCTTCGGCGCATACGGAACACGATCTCGTTTTGAAGTTCGACTCCGAAGGCCATTGGCAAGAATGTTCAGAATGCGGATATAAGACCGAAGTTACCGCACATACGTTAAACACCGCTTGCGACGAAAACCATCATTGGCAAGAGTGCGAATGCGGCTACGAAAGCGGAAAAACGGCTCACGCGTTCGTCGGCGGCAGCTGTACGGTCTGCGGTTTCGAGAAACTTTCTTTGACCTTGGAATTTCAGGGCGAAGAAGAGTCAAAAGCCGGCTTTGCCGAAGGTTTATTCACTTTGACCAAGCAAAGCGGTTTTAAACAGGGAGACGCGTATCGCCTGTATTGGGGCGACGAAACGGGCGCTTTAGATATGCTGCCCGTCGCCGAAGCCGTTGCGGGCGCAAATGCGACTTCGCTTTCGTTTACTATAGAAGAAAACGTCGCCGTCCCGTCGGGCGCCGACAGGTTGACGGCTTATTATATAAACGACGATTTAAAGGAGACGTCCGTTGCAACGTGTATGCTTCCCGCCGAAAAGAAAAACTCCGAAAATATCGTTCGTAAATTCGCGTCGGTAAGCGACGTACACTGCAATTACGTTCAGGGCGAAAAGTATTGGGCGAACGCGTTGAAGGAATTTGCCGCGGCGGGCGTTGAGTTCATCATCAATTCGGGCGACATCGGCGAGAGCAATTCCGATTATTCGAAATACGTAAACGCCGCAAAGGAAAGCGATTACTGCGGACTTATATTCGCTTGCATCGGCAACCACGACCAGACGACGGAAGGAAGAGTAAACTTTTATAATTACGCTATCTACGACGGCGCGGCAAAGAAATTCGTTGCGCTCGATAAAGCGGCGGAGTATTTTGCGAGCGAATATGCGGGCGGTATGAACGTTTCCGTTATCCTGCCCGACGGCGCCGACGGCGATACTTGTTATTACGCGGTGACGATCGACAACGACGTTCTGGTCTTTATGGATCAGGAATTAAGATCGGCGGGCGGCACGACCGAAATGGACAATTTCTCGGTCGCTCAACTCGATTTCGTCGAGTCGATACTGTATAAATATTCGGGCGAACACGAAACAGGCGGCGAATTTAACTACGATAAATATAATTTATTTATCGTCGAGCACGCGCCCGTGGAAGTCTTAAAAGTGGGCGACAAGTACGAACCCGGTTACGGCGGACAGATAAGGCTTCATTCGGCGTTTACCAATAACTTGCGCTTCGTATCTTTGTTAAAAGAGTACAGCGAATCTATCTGGATAAGCGGGCATACGCACGTCCAATTCGACGCGGGCATCATTTATCTTGACAAGGTGTACGATAATAACGGCACTTTGACGGATACGCCGATGGCGCACAGCATACACAACTCTTCGGTGGCGCAGCCGCGCTTTTACCAAGGGAACAAGATGATATATTTTAACGACTACACCGAAGGTTCGCAAGGTTATATCTGCTATCAGTACGAGAGCGTTATAGTCTACGAAGCGCATATCTTCAAGTATTATACGCCGGGCGACTATTCGGGCGACGACAGCCTTTTCGTCAACGATACGGACGCGGCGCATTGTTACGCTATCCCGCTCGGCATAAAAGCTCACGAGGCTCCCGCCGAGCCGATAAACTACGCTTTTGCCGCAAACGGCGTAAAGCGTCAGGGAAGTCTTACTTTTATAGATACCGACGACGGCTTGAAAGTTACGTTCAATTCGACGGGTGACAGGTTCGAGATAAAACTCGGCGATCAGCAAAAGGCTTACGAACTTGCGCATTGGTTGTCGTTTTATATCGACACCGACTTAACGAAGATACAGATAGGCGGTTGCAACTCGAGCGGTTTAAGATACAACACCTTTACGCTCGATCTTTCCGCGTCGGGCGACAAATACAAAGTCAAAGATACCGACGACGGCAAAAAGTTCGTTCAGATACCTATAAGCGCTTTGTATAATTCTAATAATATCAACGAATTATCGATAAGATTTTACGACGTAGCGGGAACGGGTGAATTGACGTTTACGCTTTCCGATATGTATATCGGGGTGTATGAAGACGTGTTTATCCGCGGCGATATGCTTATAGCAAAGACCACTTTCGAAAAAGTCTTTGCCGAAGACAATTACACGCAAGTTGAATTCGAGTATAAGATTTTAAACGGCGGAACGATAAATCTTGCGCTTTTATGCCCCGATTGGTCCAAGTATTACGGATATATCACTTTTACGACGCTCGGGCCGCAAAGTAATTACGCCGGCGTGACGTACGAAAAGCTGAACGACGATTATATCAAAGTCACGATAGAATTGGAAGAACTGACCGTTATCTACAAAAACGTCAGACCGGACACGATCGACAGGTTCTATATCAATAAGAACAGCACGGCGGAAGGCTACGTGGATAGCGTCAGGTTTATAAAAGACGAATCGGCTGTCTGGCATACGGACGCGACCAAGCATTGGCACGTGATAAGCGGCAATATCGTCGGCGAAGAAAACCATTCGTTCGGCGACTGGATATCCGACGAACTCGGTCATCATAAAAAATGTCCGGTCTGCGGTTACGAGACGGCGCACGAAGCCCATTCGTTCGGCGACGGCGACACTTGTACCGTCTGCGGCGGCAAGAAGACGGTGGTAAGAGGCGACAAGTTCGTCGCGGGCAACGACCTTACGAAAGACGTGACGCCGGGAGCTTATACGAAAGTCGAGTTCGATTATTACGTTCTTAACGACGGCTCTTTCAATATCTGCCTTCTTGACGACGGTTGGAGCAATTATTTCGGTTATTTCGAGTTCGACCGTAACGGCTCCGTCGGGACCTTTGCGGGCGTAACGTGCGAAAAACTCGACGACGGCTATTATCACGTCACGATAATATTATCCGAAGTCAATAAGATCCACAACGAAACGCCGCAGAAGATTTACAAATTATACGTCCGCGGCGGATGGACTACGGCGAGCGGATATATCGATAATATAACGTGCAGCTGATAAAAAACGGACGATAGGATCGGTTTTTATAGCGCCGCGGCCTGTGATATACGGCGTTGACGCTTAAAATGCGACCGTGTTTAAAATAATGAAATTTCAGGAGACGTATGCTTATGAAAATTTTTATTGAACCTGTTTTACTTATCGAAGAGCTTTCCGATTCGGAAATTCTTCTTGCAAGCGATCCTTCGGGCGAGGACCCGTGGGGCGACGATATCTTTGACGACAGCGGTTCTTAATGGGGTGATCAATTATGTTAAGTATCAAGAAAAAAGTAATTTTACCGATAATTGCGGCGTTTGCCGTTCTTTTCGCTGTTCTCGCGATAACGGCAATGCCTTCGGGAACGCAAAAAGTCAGCGCCGCTTTTGACAACGCCGGCTACGCTTTGGAAGACAACGGGATCAAAAGGCAGGGTTCTCCTACTTGGGAAGATACCGCAAGCGGATTGTCTGTTTCTTTGGGAACGAGCGACAGATTTGAGATAAAACTCGGCGATCAGACGGCGAACTTCACAACCGGCAAATATCTCCGTTTTTATATGGATACTACGCTAAGCAGTATTTATCTCGGCGGTTGTAATTATACCGGTGGCAGAAACACGGCGATATCGATAGATCTTAGCACGAGTAATACTACTTCGCAATACAGCGTGCTTTGTCTTTTGGGGAACAAGAAATTAATTCAGGTCTCTATGAGCGAGCTGTGTTCCGAGGCCTATAAGGCGCAGTTTGCCGTCAGGTTTTACTCACCCAACGCCGCAAGCACTTTCGTAATTTCCGAAATGAGCGTCGGCTCCGCCGTCGATAACGCGGGATATGCTCTTACTGCAAACGAATATAAAAGACAGGGTAGTCCCACAACGAGCGATACGCTCAACGGTTTGAGCGTTGCTTTGGCAGCAAAAGGCAACAGATATGAAATACAGCTCGGCGATCAGTCCGATAATTACGATAACGGCAAGATCCTGCAATTTTATATTACCACGACTTTAACGAGCATCACGCTCGGCGGTTGTAACTATTCCGGCGGAAGAAATACGAATATCTCGGTCGATTTAAGTTCGACGAATACGACCGCGAATTACAGCGTGGTTTGTCTTTCCGGCAATACGAAAAAAGTCAAAGTGCCGATGACCGCTATCTGTTCGGAAGCTTACAAATCGGAATTTGCCGTAAGATTTTACGATACGAACGACGCCGGAACGTACGTTTTGTCCAGAATGAAAATTGTGGATCCGACCGAAGATTTTGCCGCTTACGAAAACGGTGTTTCAAGACAGGGCTCGCCTTCCTGGGCGGATAGCGCGAACGGATTGTCGGTGACGCTGGAAACGAGCGACAGATTCGAGATAAAACTCGGCGATCAGGCGTCTCATTTTGCCGCGGGATATAACGTTCAGTTTATTATGGACACCACGCTCACGAGTATCTATCTCGGCGGTTGTAATTATTCCGGCGGAAGAAATACGGCAATTCAAATCGACCTTTCCGAGACCAATTCCACTGCGGATTACAGTGTGATCTGTCTTTCCGGAAACAAAAAAGTCGTTCGCGTGGCGATGACCTCTATATGTAGTGATACTTATAAATCCGAGTTTGCTATCAGATTTTATTCGCCTAATACTTCGAGCACATTCGTCTT
This sequence comes from Clostridia bacterium, assembly GCA_017616695.1. Lineage (GTDB taxonomy): Bacteria > Bacillota > Clostridia > Christensenellales > Borkfalkiaceae > UBA4636. Next base: position 45,372 of record JAFZXN010000056.1, read on the forward strand.
GTCCGAAATGACGGTCAAAAAACCTGCCAAGACCGTGACCGTCGAAAACGGTGAAATAAGTCAAACGGCTGATATCGGCGACAGCGTGACCGTCAAGGCAAACGCTCCCGCCGCAAATAAGTATTTTGCCGGTTGGTCGGACGGTTCGGAAATAGTTTCCGCTAACTCGAATTATACGTTTACCGTTTCCGGCGACGTGACGCTCACCGCGACTTACGGTAACGTTTACACCGTAACGGTAGTCGGCGGCACGATAGGCGGCGAAACGAGCGCAAGCGTTCAGGATAACGAAACCGCGACCGTTTTAAAAGGCGACACGCCCGACGGCAAATACTTTATCGGTTGGTCGGACGGCTCTTCGATAGTTTCCGAAGAAGACGAATACGAGTTTACCCCCACGGGTAACGTTACCATGACGGCTACCTACGGCGATCTTTACACCGTTTCCGTCACTAACGGCACGATAGGCGGAGAAGAAAGCGCCGAAGTCGCCGAAGGCGGATCGGCCACCGTAGTTGCAAACGAACCCGCGAGCGGATATTACTTCCTTAACTGGACGGACGGCGCTTCCAACGTCCTGTCGACGAGCGCGTCCTATACCTTCACCGTTTCGGACGATATTGCGCTTACCGCAAACTACCGCGCTTACGACGGAACGGCTTACACGCACGGCAATAATGACAATACGCACGTTGCGCCTACGCAAAAGGCGTATGAAGAAGTCGTTTTCGATTACAAGATATCGAGCACGGCAAACGGCGATTACATTGATTTCTGCCTGTATGAAGGTGCCACTTTCTACGGCTATTTCCAACTCGCCGAAAACGGAATGCGTTCTGCTTACGACGGTATAGCCACCGAAGTTCAGTCGGACGGTTATATCAGAGTAACGATGACGACGGCGGATATTACCGTCGTCAAGAACGCCACGATAGACCCGAGCACCAACCCCGCTCCCGAAACGATCAAAAGGATCATGATCCGAAATACTTCCGGCGCGGACGGTTATATCAAAAACGTTCATTTCAATAACTATTACGATATTACGGTAACGAACGGAACGGGCGGCGGCACCGACATTCTGGAAGGTACTTCCGTTACGGTCACCGCAAATTCCGCACCTACCGGCAAGGTCTTCTCTTGCTGGAAGGACGGTTCGGGCAACGTTATGAGTACGAACAGTTCGTACACCTTTACGGCAACCGCAGATATCAGCCTTACGGCTTTCTACGGCGATCTTTACACCGTTTCTGTCGCGAACGGCACTATCGGTGGCGAAACGAGCGCCGAAGTTATCGAAGGTACTTCGGCGACCGTCGTTGCAAACGCAGCCGCTTCCGGTTATTACTTCCTTAACTGGACGAACGACAGCGACGATAGCGTCGTTTCGACGAGCGCGTCCTATACCTTCACCGTTTCGGACGATATTGCGCTTACCGCAAACTATCGCGCTTACGATGGTACGGCTTACACGCACGGCATAGCCGACAACACACACGTAGCGCCCCTTCAAATGAATTACGAACAGGTCATATTCGATTACAAGATATCGAGCACGGCAAACGGCGATTATATCGATTTCTGCCTGTATGAAGGCGGCACTTTCTACGGCTATTTCCAACTTGCCGAAAACGGTATGCGTTACGATTACGACGGCATTACCACCGAAGTTATGCCCGACGGTTATATCAGAGTAACGATGACGACGGCGGCTCTTACCATAGTCAAGAACGCTGCCGTAGATCCGAGTACCAACCCCGCACCCGAAACGATAAAGAGGATCATGATAAGATCGGCATCCGGCGCGGACGGTTATATCAAAAACGTTCATTTCAATAACTATGCCGACGTTACCGTAACAAACGGCACGGGCGGCGGCGACGACCTCGTAATAGGTTCTTTAGTGACAGTCGTGGCAAACGCTCCCGAATCGGGCTATTACTTTGCTTGTTGGAAGGATGACGAAGATAACATCGTTTCCGACGACGTGGAATATACCTTTACTCTTATAGAAGACGTTTCTCTTACCGCAGTCTACGGCGAACACGTTTCGGTCACGACGGTAAACGGCAAGATAGGCGGCGAGACGAGCGCGACCGTCATAAATAATTCGAGGATAACGCTCGTAGCCAACGCCGCCGCCGACGGTTATTATTTCGTCAATTGGACGGATAGCGGCTCAAACGTCGTTTCCGTCGAAAAGATTTGCACCATCGTAGCTTGCGGCGAAGAAACTTACACCGCGAACTTCCGCGCTTACGACGGAACGCTTTACGAGGACGGCGTAAACGGAAGCGTTTACGCGGCCTCCGCGGGCGCTTTCTCGAGAGTGTCCTTTGAGTACAAAGTAACTTCGGACAGCGCCGACGCGCAAGTAGCCGTATGCCTGCTCCTTGAAGACAGCGGTTCGGATTATTACGGTTATTTCTACTTTAACGACTACGGCGCGAAAGCGAGCTATGCTGGCGTTACCGTTACCCGCCTTGACGACGGATATTACAGGGTGGCTATCGATCCTTCTTCCGTTGCCGTAACGAAGGGAACGGTGGATCCGAGGACTTCCGCGATAGAACGCATCTTTATAAGAGACTCTTATACCGATACCGACGTCTATATAAGGAACGCCACCTTCACTTCGAGGACCAACGTTTTCGAGATGTACGAAGGCGCGTCCGTAAGGCTCAACGGTCAATACGGCATCAGGTTCCGCGCGCTCATATCGTACGATAAATACGACGCCGACGCCAATTACGGAATGATGATCCTTCCTTACGATTATCTCACGAAGAACGGTATCGATATGTCGGGAGATATCAAGGCTCAACTCGACGCCAAATCGGTAAAATACCGCTTGTTCTCCTGCACGCCCATACAACTTCCTTCTACCGATTATTATATCCAGGGCTCGCTTACGAACATTCTCGAAAGTAACCTTTCAAGGTCGTTTATCGGCATAGCGTTCTACGAAAAGAGCGGTACGTATTATTACGCGGCACTTAACGGCGAAGACGGCTATTCCGCCAACAAGCGTACCATAAAGCAGGTCGCGGAAAGGGCGATAACCAAGAATTATCAGGGCTTTGCCGGTTATTCTTCCGAAAAGCAGGATTATCTTATCGGTATCGTCGACAGCGACGAAACGGCGGGTGCAGCGTTTACCGTAAACGCTTTCGACAGTCTTTACAATTTCAAAAAGGACGATTCCGTTTCGGAGAGCGCGACGCTCTCGCTGTCTGCCGCAAAGGGCGAAAGCGAATTCGGTCAGATAGTTCTGACGGCTACTTCCACCGTTGCGGATAAACCTTACGTCATCATGGCGGGCGACCTCACGCATTCGGACGGCTCCACCATTTTGTCAAGCTCCAACTTCGACCTGTATAACGCATGGTATACGAACGCCGACGATATATGGATATGTATGGACTCGACCGATCCGCATTACGAATCGGGTTATTCTTACGCGACGGCGCTTTCGACGGGTTACTATCCCAACGCGCTCGTACCTTTTTATGCGGCTTCCGCAAACGCAGAATCGGTGTTCGACAGAACGAACGGCGACAACCAGACGATATTTATCCGTTTCAATATCCCGTTAGGTCAGAAAGCGGGTACTTATACCGGCACTTTCAGGATATACGTCATCGGCGTCGGGTATAAGGACGTTTCGGTCTCCTTCAAGGTCAACGACTTCGTTCTGCCCGAGGAGAGCAATTATAAGTCCAAATACGGCGTAGATTTCGCTATGCTCGGCGATATGTTCGGTGTTGCCGCTAACAGGTCTACCGAAGAATACAAGGAACTGTATAACTTTATGAAGGAATACGGCATCAATACGGGCTACGTTCCTTCCGGCGCGGGCTATACCGGCGCAAGCGACCTTGCCAATTATATCGCCGTTCTCGAAGAGTATTACAACGATCCGAAGGTCACCGCCATACAGATACTTACGCCCAAGCAAAGCGCGTATTACGAATACAAGAAAACGTCTTCGTCCGCCAAAAAGACTTATGAAATTTCGATCGTTGACGAATTCGATTCGGAATACGACGGTAAGCCCGTCTACGGCATGAGAAACATCTTAAAGAGCATAGCCGAGTATTGCGTGACGAACGATATAAATCTGTTTGAAAAACTCTATTTCAGGCTTAACGACGAGCCGAGCGATCCCGAAGCCGCTATTTCAAGTATCCTTTCTTACAACGCCGTCAAAAACAGTATTGCTTACGCGCTTTCAGAGGTTGATTTCTCGGGTCATACGGATATACAAGCGTCGCTTACCAACATTCCCATCTTAATAACCATAAGTCCTTCCCAAACGATCAAAGACGATTACGGCTCTACCGTGACCGCTTTCGATTCGGGCAATAAATTCGTCGACAGCGTATATTCGAAAACGGCTTACTATACCGACGAAAACGGCGATAATATCAACGACATCGAGATAAACAACACCTATCTCAAAGGCTTCGTTCCGATTTATGCTTTCGTTATCGGAACGGATACCGATCCCAAAGTCACGACTTTGCTTGCCGACAGCGATCCCACGACGCACGTCTGGTGGTATTCTATGGTACAGACTCCCAATCCTTATCCCAACTTCGCGACGAATGCAGATCACGTCATCACGAGGTCGAGGACTTGGGCGCAATACTATTACGGCGTTGAAGGCGAGCTGTATCACTGCGTGAACTATTGGGCGGATTGCACTTATACGATAGAGGGCGGTAAGGAAAAACAGATCAAGGTCCCGCATACCGAAGCCGAGATCTGGTCGGACGGCACGAGTTATCACGGCGCGATAGAAGACGGGCTCTTCGTCTATCCCAACGTCACCCGTTACGACGGAGACTTCAAGTATTGCGCGACTTATAAACTCGTTGCGGTCAAGGAAGGTATCGACGATTACAATTACATTTGTTACGCTCAAAGCCTTATCGATAATATTGCGGACGCCGATACGAAGTCGGAAAAACAAGCGCTTTTGGACGGTTACGTCGCCGCAATGGTCAACACGTCGGCTCCTCGCGCCGTCGTCAATTCTTCCAAATCGAATTTGCAGACGCAAAGAGGACGTATTGCAAAACTTATCGAAGATATTCTGGCTTTATGACCGATTTTCAGTGACTGAAATAATCGTTTCGTTTGATATCGATGGACGAAAACCTGAATAATATCTTCATTTAAACAAAAAAAACTCCCGCGGGGTAATTCTGATATGCACCCCAAAAGTCAGACACTTTTGGAGGGCATATCATTCCTTCGGGAGATTTTTTTATCGTTTAAGTTTATACCGCGAAAAAGCCCGTAGCTATCATTGAGATCGTTCGTACCTTAAAGTACGATCGATTTGCAATTTGTTGCGATTTTTCATTTATTTTTTTACATTTAGCCGCGATAATTGACAAAAATAATTATTTGATATAAAATATAAACGATATCAACAATTCATTCATTGTGGTGTGTTATGGGTTCAATGGGAATGAAATCGGAAAACGTCGCGTATTTTAACAATCGCATCGTTTTAAATCTGCTTTCGGAAGCTCCTTTATCGTGCGTGGAACTTGCCGAAAGAAGCGATCTTACGCATATGGCTACCGGCAGGATATTAAGAAGACTTTACGAAATGGATATAGTAAGACCTCACAACGAACCGTTAGTCAAACGCAGTCGCGGCAGGCAGTTTTTCCGTTATGAGTTAAATGCCGAAAAAGCGTATTTTATATGCGTGAATATTCACCATTTCTATAAGTCGTTTACGGTTTACGACCTTGCCGGTAAAGTCGTATATACCGAAGGATCGGAATGCAAGATGGTGTATGATTCCGACGTGGATATTATTATCGATAGGATCTATTCCGTGCTCAATGAGAACAAAATACCTCTCGATCGTATTGCGGTCGTCTCGATAGCGATGCCGGGCCAAGTCAACGAAGAGACGGGCGATATCATCGTTTCTTCCATGGTAGATATAAGCGTTAATTTTATCAAGCGGTTCGGGGCGGCGTTTCCTTCTTCAAAGATAGAAGTCAAAAATAATATCGTGTATGCGTGCATAAACAGTATTATGTCCAAGGAATTCGATTATTCGAAAGGTACGCACCTGTATCTCTACGTCGGTATGGGCGTGTCGTGCTTCCTGATATACGATAAAAAGATTATCCTCGGCTCGAACGGTTTCGGCGGCGAAATAGGTATGAATTGTATCGACGCCGACGAAAACAGTCTACACGACGTCGTTGTCGTCAACAAATTGCTCCGGTATTGTCGCGACGTCACCGGAAAGCGGGACCTGTCGTATAGTGAGCTTGAGTCGGCGTGCGAAGAATATCCCGTGATCAGAGAAGAACTCCACAAAGTAGCCGAAGCGCTCGGCAGGACAGTCAGAAATTACGTCGACTTTCTCGGCTCTTCGCACATAGTTTTTGCGGGACCTATCACCGGTTATCCTAAATTTTTCTTCGACGAGATATTGGCTAAAATAAAAAACACGAACTACAGCGACGGTATCCGTTATAAGATAGACTATTCGTTTTCCGAGGAAACGGATAAAGGGCAAATGCTTTTGTCACGGCTTAATTCTTTAGATCGTATAATGCAACAATATTGATCTTAAAAGGCCCGTTATAATTCCCTTTATAAAAAAATTATTTCGACACTCTCCTTTCTTTTTGTATCGATAATCGACTTATACGGGCACTTTTTATTATTTAACACTTAAAAAGCACAGCCGAAAACAAAGCCCCTTCCCGCGTTCGGCTCAAAAAAAGACGGGTATAGGAAAACGATTTGGTAGGATCACATTGAATATAATATGAGTAGCTTTTTAAAACGGCGTAGTTGGGTGACGGAACTGAAGAAATTCTGCCTGTGGACGAGAAGACAATCGTTTTTCACGATAAGCGATAATGGTATTGACAAAAATCGAAACGTGTGATAAAGTATATGTAGTAAATCGAATTTACTAATTTTGCCGCGGGGGGTAACATTTGAAAAAAGATCTATTTGCGGGCGAAGCTAACGAAGAATATTTTCAGATCAAGCCGCATCATTTTTTGGATTATCTTTACGATCTCGGCGTCGATTACCGACACGACGATGAAATAAACGTTTTCGGAAGCAACAACGGCGAGTTGTGTCGCGCGTTTATCGACGGGAAGATGACGAAGATCAGATTTACTCCGTTCGTAGACGATATTTGCCGTCCGTGCAAAAAACTTGCGGAAGGCGTCAGGTGCATTGACGTATTCGACGACGATACTACGCTTTATTACGGTTTTCGTTACAAAAACGATTTTAATTATCAGCTCGATATGAAGCTGAATTCGGCGTTGCCGGACGTGTTTTGTTTCGATAAGGTGTGGGATATGATCGACTTATTATCCGAACTCGAGAAGCGTCTTACCGCCGAAATAATCGACTTATATAAATGGCGGCGCCCCGAACGAGTTGAAAAGACGTTTTCTGGAATCGAAAAAGGCAAAAAGATATATTCTTTGCAAACAAAAAAAGCGGTTTGAAGTGCTGTTCCATTAGGGATTTTATGAAAAACTAAAATTTAATGGTAATTGCACTTTCAGGCGGCCTCAAAAAGAATTTGAACTTGGATATAATTAGTCCGAGTTCTTTTTCTTTATAAAATTGTATATTTTTTTGTTTTTCTACATCTTGTTTGCCTAAATCCTATTGACAAATTATATAACAATCTGTATAATATTATGTGTAATAAATGTTATAGGCGGTTTTATATGAAAGAACTTATAAAACAAATCAGGCAATATACCGGATTAAGTCAAACGGAAATGGCTTCAAAAATAGGCGTTAGATTTGCAACCATAAATCGTTGGGAAAACGGTCATTCACAGCCGACTCGTCTTGCTCAAGAAGGTCTTTATACTTTATGCGAGAATTTGAACGTCCCCGTATATGAAATGATTATTGAAAAAATAAAGCGTGAAGTATCGTCTATTACCTTAGATAAAGGTCGCATTTTACTTTATCACGGATCAAAAAGCGGTTTGGTCGGAGATATTAAGCCTATAAGCCGTGAAAAGTGCGACTTTGGCAAAGGGTTTTATATGGGAACAACTCCCGAACAGCCGCTTACTCTTATTTGTGATTTTGAGGAATCTAAATTCTACGTCGTTTCAATCGATATTAAAGAACTCAAAAGCGTTGAAATTCCTGCTAATATAGATTGGGCGATGATCGTTGCCTATCATCGTGGGCGTATGGAGAGAATAAAAGGCAGTAATTTTTATAATAAATACGGCGCAATGACAAGCGGCAAAGATTTGGCTATCGGTAGTATTGCAAACGATAGAATGTTTTTCGTTTTGGATAATTTTTTCTTGGAAAACATTACGGACGTTGCACTTGTAAACAGTTTGTCCGCACTAATGCTCGGCAAACAATATGTTGCTCTTACGGAAAAAGCGTGCAGCGCGATAAAAATCGAAAAAGAAATACCGCTTTCGTTCTTTGAAAAGAAAGTTCTACGCAAAGTCAGCGAAGGAAATCGTCAGAAAGGTATTGACCTTGCTAATGAAATTTGCAAGTCACACCGTCGTGAAGGTAAATTCTTTGACGAAATATTGGACGAGGCGATAAAAGGAGATAAATGATGGACGCTTTGGAATTAAAATTGTGCGATATACAAGGTCGCCTTTTTGAACTTTTTTTAAGCACGGATTATGATGCCGAAAGCCTTGTAAAAGCGTTTATGAACAGCGAATTAGCCAAAAATCTCGATTCCGAATATAACCGTATGCAATGGGCGGGCGAAGAATATCTTTTGGAAGAACTTGTTGCTACCTGCAAAGACAAGTTGACCATTAAAAAAGAGAGCGTTTCAAAAGAAGTTTTATTCTGGACGGGCTACGTTTACCGCTATTGGCATTTTTATACGAAAGAAGACAGCGCTAAAATATACAAGCAGGCGTCTTTTGAAACAATGAACGTTAATTATTTAATGTTTCACACTATGGACGTTGAAGTTGCGATTGACGATCTGAAAGAAATATATAAACAAAAGAAATAAATTTTATAAATATGACTAAACCTGTCATAGTTAATGTGGTAAAATAGAAATAAAAATACAAATGGAACAGGCAGAAGAAATATACAATAAGCATTTTGATGAAATGGTCGGCGCAAATAATCTCGATGAATATTCGGAAGCGGATGTTAATCGTGTTTTGAACCGTCTTTTGAAATGTTTGCCGAATAATGGGAAATTCTACAAGTATCGCAAGTGTGAAGGAGAATTTTTCGATTTAGCTTTTGATTCGCTGAAAAACGGCTATATCTGGCTTGCTCAAGCGTCAACGCTTAATGATGATGTTGACACAACTATCAATTTTGATCCGGAAAAAGATATTGAGGATGTAAAACAATATTTGCGGTCTCACCCTATAGAAGTTTTAAATTGGATATTCAAAAAAGCAGAAGAATCTGGTAAAAATTTGTTTGGATTCAATAAATTCAACAACGATATGTTTTTCAAGGCGCTTTCTTGCTATGATTTGGAAATAGGTAAACTCAATAAATCAAAAGCAATAAAAGCATTATCGAACTATGGATACAGCGTTTCAAAAATAAATAAATTTCTAAATGAAATGGATGATTTCATAAGGAATTTTATGGTGACAAACGAAGACGTTCTAAAACAAATTGCCGAGAACTACCTATCTATAAACAAGAAAATCAGGGATATGGCACATATCTTTTCTTTGTCAGAATGCTATGATTCAGACACAATGTGGGCGTATTACACGGACAACAAAGGTTTTTGTATCGAATATGACTTTAAAAAAGTTATGGATCTTCCGATAGTATCAAAACGATTATTTATGAGTTTTTATAAGGTTTTATACAACGATAAGAAAGAACGATGCTCGTTTTTACTTGATATTAAATACTATCTTGGCGGGTATAAAGATAAAGATTTGCTTGTTGAGTCGAATAGAAAAATGATAACTCAACTTATAACAAAACAAGAGAAATGGAGATATGAGCGCGAATGGCGACTATTCCTTTGCAACACAGAGAACAAACTTGATGCAGATATAGTAAGCGCAATTTATATTGACAAATCAATGTGTAATACCGATAACGGAAAAAAGTTATTGGACTTAGCAAAGGAACGAAATTGGCGTGTTTATATACGGAAACTAAACTATATTGGAACGAAACATATTTACGAATGTATTGACGATAAAACGGAGGACAAATAAATGCCGACGCTGGAATGGATAGGAAAAGATAAAGTCATAAACCATCATCAAGAAGTGCCGTATCGGATTCTTGATAAAAAGTATACATACAATGCCGAGTCGTCCGAGAATATGATTATTCACGGGGACAATTTGCTCGCGCTAAAATCTCTTCTTCCGCAGTATGAGGGGCAAATCGATTGTATTTACATTGATCCGCCATATAACACGGCTCACAGCACAAACAACAATCAACGGTGGGTTTATAATGATAATGTAGACGATCCGCATATTAAAAAGTGGCTTGGAGAAGTTGTTGGTGATGAAGGTGAGGATTTGTCTCGCCACGACAAATGGCTTTGCATGATGTATCCAAGACTTGTCTTGCTTTATAAAATATTGTCAAAAGAAGGTGTTATTTTCATTTCCATTGATGATAATGAATTTCATAATCTTAAATACCTTTTAGATGATATTTTTGGCAGAAAAAACCATATTACAACTTTTGCTGTTGAAAATAATCCCAAAGGCAGAAAGAATAATTCATTTGTTTCAGAGGGGTATGAATATTGCTTGTTGTATTGTAAAAATAGAGATGCAATAATGGCAAAATATGAGGGTCGAGTTTTTCAAGATGTTTTTAATGGAGAAAAAAAGGATATACGGAATTTGCTCGTAGATCAATATGGTAGTTTCAAACAAAGCAAACGTCAGGTATCTGGTTTAAATAAAAGTAATGCACTATGTAGTGTGTCAAAAATTGAAAGATGCTTTACTATCTATTATCAACCCAATACAGAATCGTTAGTGTTTTTAGATGAATATGATTCAGATAATGATTCTTGGATTCTTTCGAAAGAAGGGGCTGATTTGTTGGCACAAGGATATGTTCGATATACTTGTAACAATAACTCTACAGGGAAACCCTCTATCCCTTTATATTCAAAAGAAACTCTTTTAGAAAAGCATTCCAATCATTCGAACCGTCAGATAGAATGATAAAAATAGCGAATTTTTATTGTAATCAACAAAAAGTTTTTGAATATTTCTTAACATACGAAAGCAGATGGCACGGCTTTTGGAATTATCTTGACAAACTTAAACGACAAGAAATTGAAGAAACATTAAAAAACTCACAACAATTTAGCAATGAAAGTTTTAATAAGAAGTATTTGTCTCAAATCAAAGATGAATTTAATAAACAATGGGGTTATAAATCAGATTTAACGGTTAAAACAAGTGATAACAGACAGAAACTCAGCTTGTTAATTATGAGAGAAGCAAGTGCAATAAACTATGATGAGGCGTTAATAAATGCTTTTACAAGACAATTTTTTTATTTGGTCGGGGATTATGTTTCGAGCAAAGCAAGGGATATAAAAACTAACGGCACGAATTTTGAAACCGAAGTAAATGATTTATTAAATCAAGACATTGCGTTTGCTACAGAAAATACCACATATCAAACCTACTTAATTAAAGATGAAAAATTGCAAGAAAAATATAATGCAAAATTAAAAGAGATTAAAATTATAAAAAGTTCAATTTTATATAAGCCGACATTTATTTTGAAAGATGGTTTTTCATATAATTATAAAATTTTGGATTTTTCTGCAGAAGATCTTTCAGGGGATTTTTTGGAGAAACAAGTTGACAAATATAAAAGACCTGACGGACAATATGTTTATAAAACCGTCTTTATGTCAAGAGAAGAACTATGTCGTATTTTACACAAAGAATATGTTGTAATTCAAATGGATATTCAATATAAGATTGATACATATCCCGGCGCAATTATTCAGTTTGATAATAAATAGATTTATTAAGACGTATACTATAAAAACGTAAAAAGCCCGAGGGGAATTTTGCCTCGGGCTTAAACCGTTTATAAGGTAAATATGAATTGTTTCGGCTATTATAAACAAAAAAACGAATTTTAATATGATAACAAATGCATTAAAAAAATCTCAATCAAACCGCAAAACCGGTTCAATTGAGATTATGCATGGCTGGGGACGAGGGATTTGCTCCGCTCGGCTTTAACTGACCACTTGTAGAAATTATACAAAATCGAGGAATCGATTTTGAGTACAACTGCGTTGTGGTCGTCTTGTGCCTCGCTATCACGCCCCTCGGGCGAACGCCATACTATGGTGTTCGGTCGGCGGCTATGAGATATAATTCAGGCTTTTAAGCCACCGACTGCCCCTCAGTTCAAATCCCTCTTTGATCCCCCAAAAAAACAAAACCTTGACCGAAAGTATCCGATCAAGGTTTTGTTGGCTGGGGACGAGGGATTTGAACC
>JAFZXN010000001.1 GCA_017616695.1 Clostridia bacterium
TAATTACTCGGATCAAATTACAGCACGACTCCGTTTACGGTGACGTTCTCGAATACCGTGCCGAGGACTTCGCTGTAAAGACCTATCCTAAGTCCCGCCATATACAGGTCGCCGTTAGCTATACGGTAATTGAAGTTGATAACGCTTGACGTTTCGCCTATCTGAATAGTGAGTTTTTCGCCGTCGTAAGTGAATTTGTAGTGTACTTTGGCGCCTGCGGGCATAAGCGAGCCGTCGGCTATCTGCTGGTTATCGTCCCAGGCAAGACCGCCGTTGGGGTACTTGCCTAAGTTGACGAAGGTCGCCGCGAACGAACGCCCCGTGCAGAACCAGGCGGAACTGCCGAGAGTATTGACGTTGTTGTCGATAGCGCCCCACAGAATACCCGTAATAAGATTGTATTTGTAAGCGCCTTCGGGAACGGTCATATCCCATTCGACGGTGCCCGTCTTAAAGCTTATTTCCTCAAAGGTAAGCGCCGAGTTGTCGGTCGTGGTCGTAAACACGGTGGAAGCACTCGGAACTCCTCCGACTTCGGTACCTTTGGCGACGATATTCCAATCGGCCGCGCTGCCGCCGCCGTAGTAATACTGACCTGAAGCGGCGTAAGTCTTGTTCTTTATAACGATATTCTTGAATACGGTATTGGCACATTCCGAATAAAGACCGATATAACTGCCGTTGAAATATTTATACAGCGTGCAGTCTACAGCCCTGTCGTCGGCGTAAAGCGTGACCGTGCCGGCAACGTTGTTCCACTCGAGCCTGAAGTGACAGAAGCTTCCTATTGCCGCGGCGTTGACTATCTTGTCCTGATCCTGCCACTGGAAGTAACCGGGCGCCTCGTTGGTGAATTTGGCGTAGCCGCAATAAACGTTGGTCGCGTGCAGACCGAATACGTAATAGTTTTCGGCATATTCGGAAGAAATCACGTTCTGCTTATCCGAGCCGAACAGCACGCCGCAGAGCGTTCCGTACTTGTAATCGGTGGAAGGAACGAGCATATCCCATTCGATGACGCCGCCCGAAAGGAGAGCGTTGTCGAACATAAGTATAGCCGCGTCGTCGGATACGGCGGTATAAGTGCCGGCAGCGCCGTCGATAACCCAGGCGCTCGCGCCGCCCGTGCCGAACTGAACGAGAGCCTCTTTCACCTGACCGTCCGTAACGAAATCCATCTCGTTGCCGCAGCGGGTGCAAACGCCGTCAACGTAGTCGTGGCCGAGCATAGCTATCTTTTCCGTCATAGGCGCGCCGCATAACGTACATTCGGACGTGCGTAAGCCGTCGGTCGTGCAGCCCGCGGGGGTAGTTACAGTCCATTCACCCGCGACGTGAACGTGGTGGTAACGGCTGAAAAGCCAGTCTATAAGCCCGTTTTCCGTAGCTACGTAGTTTCCGACGCCGTGGTCTGCGCCTTCGCAAGCGGTGAAGTGACCGTCAACGCCGCCCGCCGCAACGTACGCGTCGAAAATAGCTCTCACGTCGGTATAGGAAACGAGCGGATCGGCCGTGCCGTGGAATATCCAAAGCGGAACGTCCTTGAAGTTTTCGGCTATAGTAGGATCGCCCGCGCCGCAGCAGACGATAGCCGCCGCGTATTTTTCGGGGTGCTCGTTAAGAAGATACCAGCACGCCATAGTTCCGCGCGAATAGCCGGAGATATACACTCTGCCGTTATCTATCTCTCTGTCGGCGATGAGTTCGTCCATCAAAGCTTCCGCCGCAAGGAGCTGACCGCTCGGGGTGGCGTCGTCCGCCATGGAATAGCTGTGATAGGGATAGCGCGTCGAATCGGGAACCGAATCGTTGGGCACGCCGAGCCAAGGAGAAGACGCCGACGGTACGAGTATGAAGGCTTCCTTGCCTTCGACAAGGGTACGTTTTACCACTTCCGCGCCGGTAACGACGTCGTAAGGCGCCATGCCGTTTTCACCGTCGCCGTGGAGATACATAAGTAAAGGATATTCCTTCGTTGTATCAAGGTCTTCGGGAACGTACAGCATGAACTGCACGGAAGAATTGCCGCTGCGGTAAGTAAGATAATTCCAGCCCGGATCGAGTTCGGTCTCGGACGTGTATTTTACGGGAACTCTTTCCGTCGTAACGGGTTCGATATTGTCCGCCTGTTTCATTTCAAATTCCACCTCGCCGTTTTTCAGCGCGTTCATTTCTTCCGAAGAAATGGCTCTGTCGTAGACGTAAAGCTCGTCGATAAGCCCCGTCCATTTGTTTATGTTGCCCGCAAATCCGCCTACGAACAGCAGCGACTTCTGTACGTCGATACCTTCGTTTGCCTGACCGTAGCCGAGCAAAACGCCGTTAAGATACAGACAATACGTTCTTCCGTCGTAGGTAAGACCGAGGTGCTGCCACACTTCGCCCGTACCTTCGGGTAGAGGATACATTTTGAATACGTCGTAAGAGCTTGCGTAAAACTGGTCGTGCCAGATGCCTAAACGAGTGTCTTTTAAGTGAACGAACTTGCCCCAGCCCGCGATAACGCTTTCGGTCACCGCGCTGACGCCGCTCATATCGACCTTTACCCACGCCGCTATGGAATGCGAGCCGTTGCCTTCGGGAAGAACGGTATCGAGAGTCAGATAGCCTTCGCCGTTAAACGACGCGGCGTTACCCGATATACCTTCGTCCGTTCCGACTACGCCGCAGGTAGCGAAAGCTTTTCCGCTGACCTGATCGTAGAAATTGCCGTTCGAGTCTTTTTCGTTAAACGACGCGTAGACGATGGGGGCCTCGTGTTCGGTCGGCTCGTCGGGAATAACGGGCTCAGGATCGCGGCTACCCGCGTAAACGCCCGTGTTCACGCCGTCTATCACCCAAAAGCCGTTTTCGTCTATCTCGATGACGGGGGTATGCCCCGCGACGCCTTCGGCGCGGTATTCGGTGACTTCGCCGTTTATCACCCAAAAGCCGTCTTCGTTAATGTAGATAGCAGAGGGCGTAGTAGAGTCGCCGCCGCCTTTTTTGGAGCACGCCGTAACGCCAAGCAGCGCGACGCACACCATAAGCAAAACGCTTAATGCCAAAATAATTTTTTTCATTGAAAGATCGCCTCCTTTTCGCGTAAACTTTTACGCGGTCAAGATTATTATACGATTGAATAGACGGCCTTTCAACTAAAAAACGGACATATTTACGCCAATATGTCCGAATATAAAATTATTGTATAAACGCGAAAGCTTTTACCTGTTATCTTTTCTGTATTTGAGCGGCGAAACGCCTTCCGCCTTCGTAAAAGCGGCGTAGAAATTGCCCGACGAGCCGAACCCGCAATCGAAGCAGATAGAAAGCACGGGCATATCTGTCTTTAAAAGCAGTTCTTTGGCTTTTTCTATGCGGAGATAAGTCTTTTGCCCGTTGTAAGTCCTGCCGTATAGCTTTTTGCAAATACGGTTGACCTGCTTTTCGCAGAGAAACACCTGCGCGGCGACTTCCGAAAGGCTCATATCCGTAGCGTAATAATATAAAAGCGAATTGCAGATGATGTCTTTTACGTTCTTGCTCGTCAAGCGGTTGCTTTCGGCGGGCTGAACGTCGTGCTTTTCGGCAAAGCGGTCGTATATCATCATTATTATTTCCGTAAAACAGGCGCGCATACGGCTCAAAGAACCGTTTTTGGAAAGCGACTCCGCAAGCATACGACACTGTTCTCCGATAGCCGTCTGGCCGCCGAATATCCTGAAATCAAGCCTACCAAAGAGCTTTTCAAACCCCGAAAACAGCTTTTCGTCGCCGTGCGTTTTCGTAAAGGAAAAACCTATTTTGTAGCTTTCGCAACGCTCTATATTACGGTATTTATGTACGCATCGCGGCGATTCGATGGTCAGATCGCCGCTTTTTAAGTTGATTATTTCCTTTTCGGTCTCGAAAACGGCGTTGCCCCTGTCGAGATATACTATCTCGTAATATTCGTGGGTATGCTTGGGCTTGTTGCCTTCCGACTCTTCGACGTCGAGCGGGTACGCCAAAAACAACACGGAAAACTCAACGTCGCCTATCGTGCAGTTAAATTCCGCGTCGGCAGTGCCGATTATAGCTTTGTATTTATTTTCTTTGACCATTTTAACTTAAAAAAACGCGATTAATCGACTTATAGAGGCACTTTTGCTATTGATCGCCGCGAGCGGCCAAACGGTCGAAATCAATCTTATCTACAGCTCTCGGCGAAAATATATAATTCGCAATGTGCAATTCGCAATGCGCAGGCTTGGTCGTAAGTTTTCTTAACGCCCTCAGGCCTTCGGGCTGAAAACTTTCGGCACATTATATAAATTGCGGATAAAAATAATTATAATAATTACGTTCGGCGGCGTAGCCGCCCGACGAACCCGTTTGCCGTTGTACGGCAACATCGTTTATATCCTATATAATTACGCCGAGAGGCGTAGGCGGAATTCATTTTCGCCGTTAAACGCCTCACGACCACAAGTCCTAACGACTTTTTCTTGTGGTAACAAGAAAAAGTGTTAATAATTTCTTTACGACCGCAGTTTGCGCGAAATTTTCGCGCAATATCGTTTACCGCGAACGCGGTAACATCGTTTGTCGGAAACGGCGTTTGGTCGGCAAACGCCCGACAA
>JAFZXN010000057.1 GCA_017616695.1 Clostridia bacterium
GACCGCAGGTCAGCGGCAATTCGCAATTTGCAATGCGCAATTCGTAAATACGGTCGAGCGACCGTTCGGTCGCCGGAAATTATTGTATAATACGATGAATTGCGCCTTACGGCGCGTGAATTGAGATTTCATCTCATGAATTGACCTTAAGGTCGTGAATTGCCTGAAGGCATTTAGCGTAATTCAATTCGTCTTATTAAAATAATTTGTTCGGGATTTTTCAGTGCGAAGGCTTGAGCGCGCCCGAAAAATCCGCGACCGAGCCTGCACATTGCGAATTGCAAATTGAAAATTACCATAGACCTTAATGTCGTGAATTGCCTGAAGGCATTGTTCGATGATTGTCGAATACAAATATAATAATTATTGAACGCGTAAGCGTTCTTTGCCTTATAATATAATAAGACGGCGACCGTTAGGTCGCTCGACCGATAGCGGTCGGCGGTCAGCGGTCAGCGGTCAGCGAATTTAAAGCGAATTTATAATTATCTTTAGGAGTATATCAAATGAAGAACATTCTTGTCACCGGCGGCGCCGGGTATATCGGCAGCCACACTTGCGTCGAACTGATCAATGCCGGTTACGGCGTGGTCATCGTTGACAATCTTTCCAACAGCAAAACTGTCGCCGTAAAAAGGATAGAACAGATCGTGGGAAAAAGCGTCAAGTTCTATCTCGGTGACATAAGAGATAAATCCGTTTTGAGAAAGATCTTCACCGAAAACGAAATTGACGCCGTTATCAACTTTGCGGGGCTAAAGGCGGTGGGCGAATCGGTCGGAAAGCCCATCGAGTATTACGACTGCAATATCGGCGGGCTCATTTCGCTCGTCGAGGTGATGAGAGAATTTAACTGCAAGAACCTGGTGTTCTCTTCGTCGGCCACCGTGTACGGCAACCCCAAGACCGTGCCGATAAAGGAAGACTTCCCGCTTTCGACCACCAACCCCTACGGCAGCACCAAGCTGTTTATCGAATACATATTGAAAGACCTTTATCACGCCGACGATTCCTGGAATATAGCCATTTTGCGCTATTTCAACCCCATCGGCGCGCATTCGAGCGGGCTTATCGGCGAAGATCCCAACGGCATACCCAACAACCTCTGCCCGTATATCACCAAAGTCGCCGTCGGAAAACTCCCGTATCTTAAAATTTTCGGCGACGATTATCCCACTCACGACGGCACGGGCGTAAGGGATTATATCCACGTCTGCGACCTTGCCGAAGGTCACGTCCTCGCGCTCAACAAGCTGTTTGAAAACTCCGGACTTATAACGGTCAACCTCGGCACGGGCAAAGGGTATTCGGTGCTCGATATGGTAAAAGCCTTCTCCAAGGCGCTCGGAAAAGCCATTCCTTACGAGATAGCTCCTCGCCGCCCGGGTGACGCCGCCGTTTGCTACGCAAGCCCCGCTTACGCCGAAGAGATACTCGGCTTTAAGGCAAAACGCGACCTCGACGATATGTGCCGCGACGCGCTTAATTGGCAGCTCAAAAATCCCGACGGCTACGTCGACGAATAAAATGACTATTTAAAAAACGGAGAAACACTCGTTACGAACGTTTCTCCGTTTTTGATATAAAATACGTGTTTATCGACTTATAGCGGCACTTTTTTTGCAGTGCCGTGTATTTTAAGAGCGGAATAGTATGAAGAAATTGATTTGTATGCTTTTATCCTGTGCGCTGCTGTTTTGCGTTGTCGCTTGCGGAACGGCGGCTGACAAAACCGAGTTCGAGGTTGGCATTATAATCGAAAAAGACGTTTACGAGATCGGCGAATATATAGAGTACAAAACATATCTTAAACGCCTCGGCGGCGTCGTGTTTATTTACACCGGCAACAGTATGGATTACAGCTGCATTTTTTATAAAAAAGGCGACGAGATACCGCCTTTTGTAAGTACGATGATGATAACGACAAAGATGATGCCCGTTCATTATTATAAAGAGAGCGAGAACAGAGTGTCGACCGAAGACTTTGAACCGGGCGAATACGTGATAGCGGTGCGCGCCATGCTCGACGGGCTTGAAGACCTGTACTGCGAAAAGACGATAACCGTCGTATCGTCGTCGGCGGATCCCGATACGTGATAATGCTGTCGTTTTAATAATTGCTCAAATAAAAAGTGCCGATATAACTTCGTTATCGGCACTTTTTTTCAAAATGATACGGTTTAACCGGCTTTCGGCAAAGGACTTTTTTAGCGGTCATCTTTTCAAAGACGAAGGCGAGTAACCGAACTTTTTTTTGAAAACTTTTGAAAAATGATACTCGTCATAAAAACCGTAGCGTTCTGCGACGGCTTTTATTTTTATACCGTTTTCGTATTTGATAAGATTATGGCAAAGGTCGAGCTTTGTGTTGAGTTGGTATGTGTGCGGGGGAACGCCGGTGTGTTCTTTGAACATATACACAAGCTTGCGCTTGCTTATATAATATTTACCGGAAAGCTCGTCAAGCGTAAAGAATTTTTGAGGGTTTTTATGTATCTCGTTCAATATATCGTTTATTAATTGAAGGTCGTCTTTCAAGATATTGTTTTTTGCGGAAGCAAGTTCGCAGAATAACAGGTTCGAGTACGCTTCGAGGCGCTGCTCTCTGAATTTGTCCCGCGACCAAAAAACGCTTGTTATAGTCTCCATATAATCATAAACGAGCCTGCTGTCCGAACAATGTATAATGGTCGGAAAAACAGCATAGTTGCCGCTACTTGGAGCGGTTTTAGACAAAACGTCTTTATCGGAAGGGTAAAAGTGGATAAAAATGGTTTTTGTGTTGGGCGCGCAATTCTTTATTCCGTAATGATGTCTTCCCGCAAACAAAAAAAGCGCGTCGCCTTTGTTGAGGATAAACATATTATCGTCTTGCCACACTTCCCACGAACCATCGAGCAGAATAAACAGGTCGTGAGTTGTCAGAACGCGGTCGGGGTGCGGTTCTCCGTTCGGATAATAATTGTAACTTGCGATTTCTATCTTATGCGGAACCGATAAATCTATGCAGTTTGACAAATTTACACTTTTATACATTAAAATAAATCCTTTTATCTATTGAAACGTCGGACGCGTTTCCATTATAATTATTATAGCACGAAAATTTGCGTTGTCAAACCGTGTGAAAAGAAAATCAGAAAAAGGAGACAGAAATGAAAACAAGACTTCGCTTTTTTGCGCTTATTTTGACAATAATATTGTTAATTGTCTTTATGAGCGCATGCGGAAAGAACAAAAACAATCAATCGGGAACGTCGGCTTCCACGGAAACGTCCGAACCGGCTCAACAGTCGTCCGCTCCCGGACCTGACGCCAACGAAGCGGTGAGTTACGAAAACGGCAATCGTTTCGATTATACAAATACGATCTTACAGCCGTTCGACTATAACGGAGTCAAAATTTCCGACGATTCGGCGTTCAGACGTGAATTCAATTATGCAATGGAGTATTTATTATCCGTTCCGACGGACGATTATCTCAAAGTGATGAGAGTCCGTGAAGGAAAGGACGTCGAAGGCAGCGAATATCTCGGCGGTTGGTATGACGGCGGGCTGTGGGTAGGCGCGACTTTCGGTCAGTACGTTTCGGCGCTTGCGAGAGGTTATGCCGTTACCGGCGACGAAAGGCTCAAACAAAAAGCCACCGAACTTATCGACGGTTGGGCGGATTGTATTTCCGAAGACGGTTTCTTCTATTTCAGTCCGGACAGGACTTCCAACTCCACGCACTACACTTACGATAAAGTCGTTCTGATGTGCGTTGACGTATATACGTACATCGGCGGCGAAGTCGGCGACAGAGCTTTGCAATATCTCGAGACGGCGACCGATTTCGCGTTGACTTATCTTAACCGTACCCGCAGGAACGCAACGCCTAACGGGCCCCATTCCGGGCAGTCGGTCTCGGACGGAGTTTCAGATATCGAGTGGTACATTTTGTCGGAAAATTTATACAGGGCATACCTTGCCACGGGCAACGAATTGTATAAAGATTTCGGCGACGTCTGGAATTACGACTATTTCTGGAACGCGCTTTTAGAAGGGTACGGAGCACAATATTATAACGTACACGCGTATTCGCACACCAATTCCATAAGCGGAGCTGCTCTTAAATATATGCTTACCGGAAACGTTTATTATCTCAACGTTTTGAGAAACGCTTACGAAATGTACGACGCCTACGAGACCTACCCCAACGGTATGTACGGAACCGGCGAAAGGCTTGTCGGAACCGTCAAAAATCTCAACGACGCCATCAATTCGAACATAAACAATTGCGAAGTTCCGTGCAACAGCTGGGCGGGGCTCAAAATAACGAAATACCTTACCGAGCTCACCGGCGCTTCCAAGTATCTCGATTGGAGCGAAAAACTCATGTATAACGGCACTCTCGGCGCTTTGAGGATAACGGAAGATTACGTTCGCCGCGGCATAACGTTCTATTACGCAAATTACCAGAAACAAGCTTCCAAAGAGTATTATGGCGGTTCGTGGCCGTGTTGTTCGGGTACGTATTTCTTAAATCTTTGCGACGTATTCGACAGATTGTATTTCAAATCGGAAGACGCTCTTTACGTAGCCAACTACGTTTCGTCGGAAGTCGAAAACAATTACGGCGGCCGTAACGTGATACTTACGCAGGAAACCGATTTCCCCGAGGATAGCAAGGCGGAATTTACCGTCCGCTGCACTTCCAAGGTCGATTTCGCTTTGAAATTGCGTATACCCGAATGGGCGACTGGTTATTCCGTTACGCTCAACGGCAAGACTGTAAACGCCGCTGTCGACGCAGACGGTTGGCTGACCGTCGGCGAGAGTTTTTGTAACGGAGACAAGATAGTTCTCGATATAGTTTCTCCCATACCTTGCCACGCAGAACAGTCGGCAGCCGTTCTTAACGCGGGTAAACACTGCGCATGCGCGGTCCCGATGGCAACGAGCCTCGAAGACGTTAAAAACATCGTCGAAGCGGTTGAAAAGTCAGGCAAAAACTACATGATGATGGAAACTTCGCTGTATACGTATCAGTTTTTCTACGTTAAAAACATGATCGAAAGCGGGCAGACGGGTAAAATACAATTTTTGCGCGGCTCGCATTATCAGGATATGGCAGGCTGGTCGGATTATTGGATGGGGCTTCCTCCCATGTGGTACGGAACTCATGCGATCGCTCCTATGGTCTTATTGTCGGGTTCAAGGATCAAACGCGTCAATTGTTTCGGTTCGGGAACTATGTCGGAATGTCTTCGGCGGCAATACGGTAACCCGTATCCCGTGGAAACCGCCCTTTTTGAATTTGAAAACGGGTTAAAGGCAGAAGCTACGCGCAGCCTTTTCGAGACTGCGCGCGCATATAAAGAAGGCTTGTCGGTGTACGGTAGCAAGGCAAGTTTCGAGTGGGGATTTTCCGACGGAGACGATCCGTACGTGACGGTCGCTTTACCGTTGGAAAAAGGTCAAAGAGGTTCCGGTTTCGAAGTAAAACAGGTGAAAATGCCCAACTATCATGCGTCACTGCCTTTTCAGATCCAGCGTTTTACCGTCGGCGACAAGTTCGATCCGATCGATCCGCAAAGGTCGCTTTCCGTCGGTTCCGGCGGTCCGCATCACGGTTCTCACCCGCACCTTGTCAACGAATTTATTATGAGTATTGTCGAAAACAGAAAACCGTGGATAGACGAGACTATCTCCGCAAATATTACGAGTGCGGGTATATGCGCTCATATTTCGGCAATGAAAAACGGCGAGAGCGTTATCGTTCCCGCGTTCGATTAAAAAGCGACTTGACGGTCTGTAAAATCACAACAATAATAAAAAAGTGCCGATATAACTTCGTTATCGGCACTTTTTTGCAAAATGATATGGTTTAACCGGCTTTCGGCAAGGGTGAAAGCCCTTGCTTTTTTTTGTCAGGTGTTTTCGTCGTCGCCCGTTTGAGGCGCGCCTTGCGATACGCATGCCTGATAGGTGATGTCGACGGTTATATCCTGCGGATAGTCGCCGAAATGTTTGCCGAAGATATTCATTCCGCCGACGTATCGGGCGTCTTTCTTGACCTCGAAACGGAAGGTCATAAGATTGTTTTCAACGAGCTTAATATCTTCCACGCCGATATCGGAAACGCGCTTTTCGTTGAGATACGTGCCGTCGAAGCGGATATCCACGTTATACATTATCCCGTACTGCGTGTTCTCGTTCGGAAGCCACGACGGGTTGAGCTTGCCGCGCCGTTCGCCGAAGTCTCCCGTCGATAGGATAGTGACTACTTCTATCCCGTTTACTGAAAACGTTACGTCGCTTTTGAAATCGTGATTGTATTGCGCCGTTTCCGAGCATAATTCAAACTTGAAACTAACGGACGAAATGTTTTTCTTATCGCAGAATTTTATTTGCCCGCCGTTTTGCGGACGATAATAATCCGTCAGAGGCAGGGAGTATTCGAGATACCCCGAATGGAACCATATCAGCCCTGCTTTGAAGCGGTTGGGGGACAAAAACGAGACGGGCGTATCGTGCAATAATTCCGAGCCGTTATCGTTGAATATCC
Organism: Clostridia bacterium; assembly: GCA_017616695.1. Taxonomy (GTDB): domain Bacteria; phylum Bacillota; class Clostridia; order Christensenellales; family Borkfalkiaceae; genus UBA4636. Next base: position 6,547 of record JAFZXN010000057.1, read on the forward strand.
CGCAGGTAGGCTCTACGGCGAAGGCGGTATAGCTTCCTATCGGCACGTCGAAAGAATGAACTTCGTCGGCGTAAACTTCGCGGGAGAACCCGCCCACGTCGAGCGTAAATAGGTACGTGCCGAGCGCGACCGTCTTTTCGCTGCCGCGCCGTTTAGTGTTGATGGCGTAGCGCAAAACGCCCGCGTCCACCAGCGCTTTGACGTGATACGAAGCGTTGGAAACGGGGATATCGAGTTTCCAGGCGATATCGTTTATGGACATGGGGCTTAGGTTAATGAGTTTCATTATGCGTCGGCGCGTCGGATCGTTCAGTGCGGAACACACTTTGACGAGCCTTTCCTCTTTGTCGTAAAGGTTTATGACCTGCAAACGCATATCGTCTTGTCTTTCGGGCATATTTTTCTCCTTTCAGGGCGGTTTTACAATAAGATTTTAACATCGCCGTACCGTCGGTGTCAACAAAAACGTCGCGAATTCCAAGATATGTTGGAATGCGACCGCCGAAAAATCGATTTTTGACAACAGTATTGCAAATTCATTTCGATTGTATTATAATTATTTATAATCAGATAATATTGCATACGCGAGCTCTTAACGCTATCGAAAAGGCTTGAAAACGTTCGTATCCGCATCGTTTGGGCGCCGTTGCAAAGTTATTGAAAATCGAAAATAATTATTGGAGGTTGTATGATGAAAGCAACTAAATTAAAGCTTTTCATACTGCTCGTTGCGGCGGCGCTCATGGCGCTTTGCGGCTGTAAGTCGGGCGGCGTGAAAAGCATAACGATCTCATTCGAGACCAACGGCGGAAACGAGATAGCCGCCGTCGATTACAAGGCGGGGGACGTTCTTTCTCTCCCGACGCCCGAAAAGGACGGGTATGAATTTGTCGGCTGGTATCTCGACGAAGAGTTTATCAAAGCCGTTTCAAAAGAAGGCTTCGACGCCGCCGAAGACGTAACTTTATACGCCATGTGGCGCGAAGTGGCTTTAGCTACGACTTACACGGTAACGTTCGATACCATGGGCGGAAATACCGTATCCGCCGCGACGGTCGCGGAAGGCGAGAGCGTAAATTTACCGACGCCTTCTAAAGACGAGTGTGTTTTTGAAGGCTGGTATCTCGAAGAAGCGTTTGAAACGCCCGCCGTTTCACCCTTTACGCCCGCTGCCGACGTCACTTTGTACGCCGCATGGAGCGTTAAAAAATACGAGATACGTCTTTATACGGACGCCGATAATTACGTTTCCCGCTACTACGCGAAGGGCGAAACCGTCGATATCTCCGAATGGGAAACTCCCGTGGCCGAGTACGAAGGCGACACGATAGCTTTCAGTTGCTGGATGGACGAGATACTTGATAGCGAGCTTACGGAAAACTTCGTTATGGGCAATAAGTCCATGGCGTTTTACGCGTTTTACGATATGCCGCAGGTATTTAAGTGGTCGTACGATCCTCAAACGGGCGCGTATACGTCGACGGGTGCGGGCGTAAGACCGTTAAAGAATAACGACGGCGCGCTCTACGGCACTTACACCGCGGATATTACCGTTATGAACGCTGCCACGACCGGCGTAGGCATTATCTGGAACCTCGACGAAGGCTCCGCGAACGATCCTTACGACGTCGACGTTTCGTATTGGTATTTCCACCTCAACCCTGCGAACGGCGGTTTCCAGCTTTCGCTTATCGTCGACGATTCGTATAACGTAATGGCAAGCTGCGGTATCAACAGCGCTCCGTCCGCCTGGCGCGAAAAGTGGACGGCGTATTCGTTAGGTCTTACCGAAACGCTTGAATTTACGGAAACCGTCGAGTTCACGCCCGACTATATCAAAGTATATATGGACGGCGACCTCGTTACGACTTATTCCGGCCCGTCGCTAAAACGCATAAACGGCACGCACGTCGGCGTCAGAACGAACGCTGCCGGCAACGTTATGAGTAGCCCCGTTCTGACCGAACGCGAAAGGCATACCGTTACTTTCGATACGAACGGCGGTAGCGCTTTGCCGGACGCAAAAATATACGATAACGAAGTTATAGGCGAACATTTCACCGAAAAAGACGGTTATACTTTCTCAGGTTGGTACCTTGACGACGGATTTGACCAAAGAGTCGATACCGCCGAATACAAGGTCACTTCCGACGTCACTTTGTACGCTGCCTGGAAGGAACGCGTATTCGTGACTTTGAACTTTGTAACAAACGGAGGCAACGCGCTCGCGCCCGTTAATTATGAAGTCGGAACGCCCGTTGAAGCCGTTCCCGAACGCGAAGGCTACACCTTCGAGGGTTGGTATCTTGACGAACACGCCGCAAACCTTTTCAACGCGCTCGATTGCACGGCGACAGCCGACTTTACCATCTACGCCGAATGGTCGGAAACTTTGAACGGTTTCAAGCACTATCTCGCGAGCGATAAATACGTTTCCACCAAGAGTAGCGCCATCGTCTACGCTTCGGGCGAAGAGTACGCCTACGGTCTGTGGAAAGCCGATATAACGCTCAACGGCATAGCCAGAATAGGCTTGTTGTTCAACGGGAACGCCGACAACGTTACAAGCTACACGGGCATCAAGGGTTACGTTATGTACTTCAACGCGACCACCGCGGAAGCCGTGACGTACACCGTACAGGTCAACTCTTGTTACAACGGTCTCGGAAAAGTTCGGGGCGATAACGGCGAAGCGGTAACGAGTAGCAACAGACCGAGCGCCGGCGCGGCGTTTAACAGTAAGTTCCCCGAAGGAACAGAGTCTTATAACGCGCTCAACGCGTTCGCTACGGGCGAAGCTTCATCGGTAACGCTCCGCTTCGGCATCGAAAGAACGCTCGACAGGATCTCCATTTACGTAAACGGCGTGCAGTTCGGTTCCTACACGGGCGAGTACCGCCATATCTGGGACGAGTACACGGGCGTAGGCTTCTATTCGGACGCTCCCAACACCGAATTTACGAACTTTGCGTTCACCCCGCTTGCCAAATATACGATAAGTTTCGATACGGACGGCGGCACGGCTATACCGTCGCAGACGGCGTACGTCGGAGCCAAACTCGAGGCAGTAGCTAACCCCGAAAAAGACGGTTACACCTTTGGCGGCTGGTATGCGGACGAAGGCTATACCGAAAGGCTCTCGCTTTCTTCCTACGTGATCGCAAGCGACGCGATAATTTATGCAAAATGGGTAGATAACGCGCTTATACACGCACTTTCGTTTAATACGGACGGCGGCAGCGAGATAGCCGACGTTACTTGGGTGGAGGGAACTCCCGTCACCGTAGCAGAGCCCACGAAAGACGGTTTTGCTTTCGGCGGTTGGTACTACGACGAGGCCTGTTCCGCCCCCGCCGACCTTGAAGACCTCACCTTTACCGCGGACGGCACGCTTTACGCCGAATGGTCGTACACGGTGCAGAACTTCAGATATTACGTGCATCAGGATAAATACGTCGCAAACGGCGCTTCTTACGCTACGATATTTAACGAGGCGACTTACGGCGCGACGGAAGCGACCATCACGCTCGCCTATAAGTCGGGCACGTTCCGTTACGGCATTTACTTTGCTTCCACGCAGGATCCCGCCGGGACCAACTGGGGCAACAGTTACGACGGATACCTTATGTATCAGGGCATGAAAGGTAACTTCAGGCTCGTTTCCAACGCCAAGGTCTTCCTCTTGTGGCCGGACGGCATAACCAAGACCGACCTTAAGACGGCGGGTTACGCCACGGCTTTCGGCGACGATTACGTTGCTTTTGCCGCGGGCGAACGGGATACGTATACTTTCACTATGAAAGTCGACTACACGCCCGCGTACATAAAGGTCTACGTCAATAACACTCTTATCATCACCTATACTGCCGAGCTGTCGTTGTTTGACGGAACGGGCATAGCGTTAGCCGCGCCCGACGGAAACGTTACTTTCGCGAACGTGACGTTCACTCCCACGCCCAAATATACGATAAGCTTTGACACGGACGGCGGCAGCGAGATAGCCGACCGCGAAGTGGTCGAAGGCGCGTTGCTCGGCGCTGTCACCGCACCCGAAAAGGACGGATACTCGTTTGTCGGCTGGTATCTTGACGAAGGTCTTTCGGTAGGAGTTTCGCCCGCGACTTATCGCGTAACCGAAGACGCGACGCTTTACGCGGCATGGGCTGATAACGTCCCGTCGCATACGATAGCTTTCGTCACCAACGGCGGAAGCGCGGTAGCGGCGACGAGCTGGGCGGAAGGCACCGAACTTTCGGTAGAAACTCCCACGAGAGCAGGTTGCACCTTTGCCGGCTGGTTCTACGACGACGTTTGCTCTGCCCCCGCCGACTTAACGCACCTCAACTTCACCGCCGACGGCACTTTGTACGCCGAATGGACGGAGACCGTTACGGGCTTTACCCACTATATCGTCAACGACAGATTTATTTCGACCAAGAGCAGCGCTTACATTTACGCTTCGGGCGACGAGTACGCTTTCGGTCTGTGGGAAGTCGACATAACTTTGAACGCTTATGCGCGAATAGGCTTATTCATGAACGCGACGGGCGACAACCCCACGTCCTATCTCAACGGAATGAAGGGTTACGCAATGTACCTTGCGGCGCTTGCAAATTCGACGGGCAACACCGTACAACTCAATTCGTGTTATAACGCGCTCGGAAAAGTTCCCGACGAAGGCGGTCAGCCCGTTACGAGCAGCAACAGACCTAACGGCGGCTCCAAGTTCAGCTCTAAATTCGCCGAGGATACGGAAACGTATATAAATTACGCCGCGTTTTCTTCAGGCGAAGCTTCTTCGGTGAAGCTCCGTTTCGGTATCGAGGTAACTCACGAAAAGATCGCCATATACGTAAACGGCGTACTGTTCGCGTCTTACACCGGCGAATACCGTCACATCTGGGACGAATACACGGGCGTAGGTTTCTTTGCGGACGCGGCTAACGTTACGTTTGATAACTTCAGTTTCACGCCGCTTGCGGCAAACGATTGATAATAAGGAATAATAAGGAGATGCGAGCATGAAAAAAATTTTAAAGATCGTCACTTCCGTCGCCTGCGCGGCGGTCATGTGTCTGGCGGCTACGGCGGGAACTCTTTCGGCGGGTACCGTCGCCAACGCTTACACCACGGAAGACGGTAAGGTGAAGTATTCCATCGCCGCCGACCGCGTAATGTATTACACTTCAACTCCGATAGACGTTTCCATAAACACTTTCGAGGCGTGGATAAAGCTTCCGGAGATCGAAGTTGCCGAAGCCCTCGGCTACGGAGTGATATTCTCCGACTACTACAGCGCGGCTTTCGGTTTCCCGGGCGCGGTCAGCTTCAACGTGACGGCGGGAGGCAATCTCCGCCTTCAGTGGGGCTGCAAAAAGGCTAAAAACTACGACGCGTACAACTACGAACACACCGTTACTTCCGTCGATTTAAGGACGAATACCTGGACGCACGTAGCCGTCGTCAGGGATAAAGACGCTTCCGAATTCCGTTACTATATCAACGGCGAACTCGTCGATACCGAAGTAGCATCCGTCGGGGAAGCCGTCACGGGCATGGCTTTCGGCGTCGGGTCCGACTGGAACAACTGGTACGGCGACAAAACTCCGTTTTTAGGCGAGATACGTCAGGTAACGATATATTCTTCCGCGGTTTCGGGTGAAACCGTCGTCGCCGATATGAACCGGACGGAGATACGTTCCGCCGAGAGAAACGGGCTTTTGTCCAACTGGTATTTCACCGAAACGTGGGGCAAGGAAAAGGTCGTTGAAGACACCGCCGATACGGGCAACGATTGCTTGCGAGGCACTTTCGATAAGTACGTTCCCGTCGAGGACGCGGGCGATTTCGATTATTCGTTCATGGTCATACCCGACATACAGGCTATGATAAACAAGCCCAACAACAAGCGATCCAATTTCGTTCAGCAGCAGATGTGGATAGCTTCCCACGCGGAGGAATTAAAAACGCAGTTCGTGCTGTTTGCGGGAGACCTTACCGAGCATTTCGAGAACTTCGATAACAGCACTCCCGAGATGATGGACGAGGAATGGCGCTTTACGAGGCTTGCGATGAGCGTGCTCGACGGCGCAGTGCCGTATATCGCCGTTCCGGGTAACCACGATTACGACGACGGCGGCAGAAAGTCCAGAAACCTTGAAGGTTACAACGAGTATTTCCGCTACGACGATTTCAGCGAATACTCCTATTTCGGCGGTGCGTTCGAAAAAGGTCATATGGAAAACACCTATTTCCTCTTCGAGGTATGCGGCGTCAAGTACCTTGTTTTCGGGCTTGAGTATAAGCCGAGAGTAAACGTTATGAATTGGGTGGACAGGATAATTTCCGAATACCCCGATCGCCGCGTTATGCTTATCACGCATTCGCTCGTGGAAGTGGACGGAAGCTTGGTGACTGCCAACGGCAATATACCTTCGACCTGCGCTTACGACAGACCTCTTTCGGGCGCGGAAATGTGGGATAAGGTATTAAGAAAGCACGACAATATGTTTATGACGTTCTCCGGTCACACCTGCACCGACTACGTAGTTCTTCGTCAGGACACGGGCGACAACGGCAACACGGTCACGTCCGTCCTCGTGGACGCGCAAGGCTCCATGATGACGAGCGCCATGAACACCTTCCTTATCGTCAAGGTCAACGAATCGAAAAAAACGATGAGTTTCTGCTATTACAGTCCCGAGTACGATATGTGCTACAACGAACAAAGTCAGTTCACTGTTTCTTTTGCCGACGCCGCCAACCCGACGGTAGGTATTTAACGGGGGTATAAAGTTATGAAAAAATTATTGGGTATCATTCTTTCGGCGATCATGCTTATAGCGTGCTTTGCCGTCACCGCCTGCAATAGTTCGGGAGGCGGCAGTCTGAAAGTTAAAATAAGCGCGGGCGAAACGTCAGATACGTCCGCCCAACCGACTTCGGAAGAACAAACGGGTAATTCGTCGGAAAACGAGGGAGGCTCCGAAGAGGGGCCCGTTGTTCCCGCGACCTGCACCGTGACCTTCTTATCCGACGGCGAACTATATTATAGCTGCGAAGTCGAAAAAGGTACGGCCGTTTCAGCTCCCGCTACCGATCCCGAAAAAGACGGTTACTACTTCACCGATTGGAAAAAGAACGGGCTTATGTACGACTTCGATCTCCCGGTAACGTCCGATCTGACGCTTACCGCCGGCTATCGCGGCGAATACACCGGCGCCTTGACGGACGTTCTCGGAAGCTTTTCGTATTCGGACGGCGTTTATATGAACACCGGCGGGCTGTCTATGGCTATCAATAAGACCGATCGCTTTAACTACGGAACGTTGGAAGTAGACGTCGTTGCGAGCAGAACGAGCGATAACGGCATCATCGTCTGTTGCGAGTCGCCTTACGAAAAATTCAACGAGGGCGAGGGGATAAGCTATTATTTCTTTTTCCTCGGCATCGGCGGTACGGTGTATCTCGGCAAAAGCGTCAACGGCAGTTGGTCGGCGCTTCGCGTTTATCAGCTCGGCACTACCATCGTCGAAGGCAAAACGTACACTTTGAAAGTCATTATCGACGGTACGAATATGAGTTGCTATATTGACGGAAAGCTGTATATACTCTTTTCGGAAACGACTTTCCTGCACGGCGCCGGTTACGGTATCCGATCGGGCGCCGCGGGCATTACGTTCACCAACTTCCGCGTGACGGAAGCTCTCGAATACTGATTATACTTTAAAGTATTTTGCCTTAAAAAAACAATAAAAAATCGGGGCGTTCCCTTTGCCTGTAAGTTCGGCGGGGGAATGCCCCGTTTTTTATGATATGTCGGGCTATATGTTCGTTATTGACGTTTTTTGAGTAGAAAGGATTGACGTGATTTTTGTAAAACAGGATGTAAAAAAGACCGCGCGGGGGGGCTGGGCGCGGTCTTTTGATATGCGGTGTGTTTTTTAATAACGCTCGAAGACGTAGCTGTCGCAGTAACGCTCGGCGATAGCTTTGTCGGCGGCGGAGCGCACCGTCCAGCCGATCACGGGAAGTCCGTTCGAAACGTGCTTTTTAATGGGGAAGGAGCCGAGGTCGTAGTTGATGAAATCGGGCTTTACCAAAAAGTTGAGCGACAGGTTTTTGATTATATGCGTATTCAGTGCACTTTGTCCTTCCGGGTTTCCGCAGCCCAACTGACCGCGGATTATTTCGGGTGCGAGCTTTTTGACTTTCATCATCATTCTCGGATCGAAAGACTGAATCACGAACTCGCCGTTATATTGCGATAATCGACTTATAGCCGTACTTTCGAGCCCTTCAAGCTTTTGTTGTTTCAATTCGATAAGAAGCGGCACTTTGCCCGCGACAAGCTCCAAAACCTCGTCAAAAAGCGGGATATGCTGTCCGTCTGATAGCTTTAACTTAACTATTTCGTTGTACGGCATATCTCTGACGTCCTTGTCGGTATCGGCAAGGCGCTTTAAGTTTTCGTCGTGAACGACGACTATTTTATCGTCCGCGGTCAGCTGGAGGTCGAGCTCTATCGGGTAATTGCCTTCGACGGCGAGCGAAAAGGCCTTCAAAGAGTTTTCGGCGACTCCGTTTCCGTGTAAGCCCCTGTGCGCGGCGGGGCGAGTCAAAAGCCAACTGTTACTATCCAATCTCGTTTTCATAACTGCATTATACAACGGCGGACGGCAAAATGCAACAAAAAATTGTTTTTTCGTTTAAAATTATTACGGTTTTTCCTTGCAAGCTTTTCGATTATATATTATAATAGTTATTATAGAATTATTTAAGCGGGCGCGTTCGCTGCCGTATGCGCGCGAAAAAATCGTAAAATGACCGAAAAACTCAAAAAAAATATACGAAATTTCTGTATTATAGCCCATATCGACCACGGCAAATCCACGCTTGCGGACAGGCTCATCGAAATGACGGGGCAGGTCTCCGCACGCGATATGCAGGATCAGCTTCTTGATTCGATGGATCTCGAAAAGGAGCGCGGCATAACCATCAAACTCACCCCCGTGAGAATGTATTACACGGCTAAAGACGGCAACGAATACGTTTTTAACCTTATCGATACCCCCGGCCACGTCGACTTTTCCTACGAAGTTTCCCGTTCTCTTGCCGCGTGCGAGGGGGCTGTTCTCGTCGTGGACGCCACGCAGGGCGTTCAGGCGCAGACGCTTGCAAACGTCTATCTGGCGCTTGAAAACGACCTCGAGATATTGCCCGTCATCAACAAGATAGACCTTGCCTCCGCCGATCCCGACGGCACGAAATCGGAGATAGAAGACGCTATCGGGCTCGACTGCTCGAATGCTCCTCTCATTTCCGCAAAAGCCGGCATCAACATAGAAGACGTACTCGAAAAGATAGTAACTATGCTCCCCGCACCGAAAGACGCCGACGACGAGCCTTTAAAAGCCCTTATTTTCGATTCGTATTACGACAATTTCAAGGGCGTTATATGCTTCGTAAGGATAAAAGCGGGCTCCGTCAAGGTGGGCGACAGGATCAAAACGTTTATGTCTGACAAGCAGTTCGACGTGACCGAGGTCGGCGTTTTCAGCCCCGGGCTTACGCCAAAGCAAAGCCTTTCGAGCGGTGAAGTCGGCTATATAGCCGCAAGCATAAAATCGGTACAGGATACCGCCGTCGGCGATACGATAACGCTTGTAGATAACCCCGCCGCCGAGCCGCTCCCCGGCTACAAAAAGGCGCTCCCCGTGGTGTTTTCGGGCGTGTACCCGCTCGACGGCAGCAAATTCAACGACTTGAAAGAGGCTATTTTAAAGCTCAAATTAAACGACGCGTCTTTAACCTACGAGGCGGAAAACTCCATGGCGCTCGGCTTTGGTTTCAGATGCGGCTTTTTGGGGCTTTTGCACATGGAGATAATCCAGCAGCGTATCGAGCGCGAGTTCGATATAGAGATAATCACCACCGCCCCGTCCGTTTCGTATAAAGTGCATCTCGTCGGCGGCGAAGAGATCGAAGTCGAAAACCCGTCGCGCCTTCCCGAACCGTCCTCGATAGACTATATGGAAGAGCCGATAATTTCCGCAAACATTTATTCCCCGCCCGAATACGTCGGGCCGATAATGGAACTTTGCCAGGAAAAACGCGGAGTTTTCCTCGATATGACCTACGTCGACAGTAAGAGGGTAAGACTTCAATACAAGCTTCCGTTAAACGAGATAATCTTCGACTTTTTCGACGGGTTAAAATCGAGAACGCGCGGCTACGCGTCGTTCGATTACGAAATTTGCGGCTACGAAAAGAGCGACCTCGTTAAGCTCGATATGTATCTTAACGGCGATATCTGCGACGCGCTTGCCATCATAGTCCATAAAGACAAGGCTTACGTCCGCGGCAGAGCCATAGCCGAAAAGCTTAAAGAGGTCATACCCCGCCACATGTTCGAGATACCTATCCAGGCGGCGGTGGGCGGTAAGATAATCGCCCGCGAAACGGTGAAAGCGCTAAGAAAAGACGTTCTTGCCAAGTGCTACGGCGGCGACGTTACGAGAAAGAAGAAACTTCTCGAAAAGCAGAAGGAAGGCAAAAAGAAAATGCGTCGGTTAGGTACCGTCGAGATACCGAGCGAAGCGTTTATGACTATACTTAAGATAGACAGCGAGTAAAAATGGCGGGTATATATATTCACGTTCCCTTTTGCGCGAGTAAATGCGCGTATTGCGATTTTGCGTCTTTTCCGAAAGAGATAGGCAAGCAAGAGGCGTATTTTGCCTGTTTGTACAAGGAAATGCGTTCGCGCTTTGCCGAGCTGAAAGAAAAACGGTTCGACACGGTGTATTTTGGCGGCGGCACTCCGTCGTTCGTCGATCCCAAATATATCCTCGGCGCGATGCGGCTTATTAAAGAGTGCGCGAATTTGTCGGAAGGCGCCGAAATAACGCTCGAAGTCAACCCCGGGACCATCGACAGAAATAAGCTCAGAATTTACAAACAAGCGGGTATAACGCGATTTTCGATAGGTTTGCAGTCTGCGGACGACGATCTTTTACGGCGAATCGGGCGCATTCATACCCGCGTCGATTTTGAAAAAGCCTGCGACGTTTTAAAGGGCTACAACCTTTCCGCCGACGTGATGATCGGGCTTTTCGATCAGACGAAAGAAATCGTTAAAAACACTATCGACTGCGCTATAGCGGGCGGGGTAAAGCATATTTCCGTCTACGCGCTCACGCCCGAGGTCGGAACGCCTATTTACACCGACTATTTAAACGGCGAACTTCCCGACGGCGACGAGGTCGCTGATACTTACGAATTCGTCGTCGGCTATCTGAAGGAAAAGGGATTTGATAGATACGAAGTGTCCAATTTTGCCGTCAAAGGCTACGAAAGCAGGCACAATCTCAATTATTGGAAGCGCGGCGAATATATAGGTTTCGGCGTTGCCGCCTCGTCATTTATCAACGGCAGAAGATTTACGAACGTCTTTTCCATAGACGAATACGTGCATTTCCTTTTAAACGGCAAGTACGCCGAAGCGTCTTCCGAAGTTATCGAGGGCGACGACGCCAAATTCGAGTTTTTGATGCTGGCTTTAAGAACGCGCGACGGCGTGGATCTTAAAGTTTACAAGAGCGTTTTCGGCTCCGATTTCACCGCCGACTATTCAAAAGCTATAAAGTCGCAATCGGCTTATCTTTCCGTTACCTCCGATACTGTGCGCATAAAAGACGAGTACCTGTACGTGCAAAACCATATAATTTTGGAATTTATGAGATAATTCGCAATTATCAATTCGCAATTTTTAGGCTCGGTCGGGCGATTTCTTAACGCGCTCAAGCCTTCGCGCTAAAATCGCCGAACAATTATTTGAAAGTGGAAAGTGGAATTACGGTCGAGAATGCTTACGCATTCCGATAGTTATCATATAATTTTCGTTCGGCGGCGTAGCCGCCCGACCGATAGCGGTCAGCGGTGATTGATTTCCCGCGTTAAGCCGCTCACGACCTACAGTCCTAACGACTTTTTCTTGTGCTAACAAGAAAAAGTGTTAATAATTTCTTTACGACCGCAGTTTGCGCGAAATTCTCGCGCAATATCGTTTACCGCAAATGCGGTAATATCGTTTGTCGGAAACGGCGTTTGATCGGCAAACGCCCGACAACATCGTTTGCCGTGTAACGGCAACATCGTTATATCCTATATAATTACGCCGAGAGCGGTAGCGGGGATTGATTTCCCGCGTTTAGCCGCTCACGACCAACAGTCCTAACGATTTTTTCTTGTGCCAACAAGAAAAAATGTTAATTAATTTACTCCGAGAGGCGTAGGCGGAATTCATTTTCGCCGTAAGCGCCTCACGACCACAAGTCCTAACGATTTTTTCTCGTGCTAACGAGAAAAAATGTTAATAAAAAAACAGTTTATGATCCCATTCGTTCATTTACATCTTCATACGGAGTACAGCATACTTGACGGGGCGGCGAGAGTCGACCTTGTTTTCAAGCGCTGTAAAGAGCTCGGGCAGACGGCGTGCGCCATAACCGACCACGGCAATATGTTTGCCACACTTTACTTTGCCGAAGAGGCCGCCAAAGCCGGCGTAAAGCCCATTATCGGCTGTGAGTTTTATATGACGGACGATATCGACGATAAGACTCCGCGAAGTAAAACCGAGCACCTTATTCTTCTCGCAAAGAACAAACAAGGCTACAAAAACATAATCCTGCTCGACTCGATAGCGTACGTCGACGGGTTTTACGGCAAGCCGCGTTGCGACTATAAAACGCTTTTGCAGCACACGGAAGGCGTGATATGTTTGTCCGCGTGTCTTGCGGGGAGGCTTCCGAGACTACTTCTTGCGGGCGAATACGAGGCTGCCAAAAAGCACGCGCTCACGATGAAACAAGCCTTCGGCGAAGATTATTATATAGAGATACAGGATCACGGCATAGCCGATCAGAAGCGCGTAAATCCGCTTCTTATCAAGCTTGCCCGCGAGCTCGACGTACCGCTCGTTGCCACCAACGACGTCCATTACATAAACAAAGAGGACGCGCTTATCCAGGAAGTTATGCTTTGCATAAACACCAAGCGCACGATGGACGATCCCACCCGTATGCGTTTTGAGACCAACGAGTTTTACTTAAAGAGCGGCGACGAGATGGCGACTTTGTTTTCATACGTTCCCGACGCTATCGAAAACACTTTGAAAATAGCCGATAAGTGCAACGAAACGATCTTCGAGCTCAACAAAAAATTCGAGCCCGTGCGTGACAAATCGCTTACCCCCGGTTACGTTCCGCCCGACAACAAAACGCCTTACGAATATCTTAAAGAAATTGCCGAAAGGGGGCTTGTAAAGCGTTATCCCGTCATTACGGACGCTATCAGGAAACGTTTCGACTACGAGCTTTCGACCATATCCGATATGGGGTATCTCGAATACTACCTTATCGTCTGGGATTATATCAACTGGGCGAAAGAGCACGGCATACCCGTAGGCGCGGGAAGAGGTAGCGGCGTTTCGAGCATAATCGCCTATTCTATGGGGATAACCGACGTCGAGCCGCTCCAGTACGACTTGCTGTTCGAGCGCTTTTTGAATCGCGAAAGGGTATCCATGCCCGATTTCGACGTGGACTTTTGCACCGACCGCCGTCAGGAAGTCATCGAATACGTTCGTGAAAAGTACGGTCACGACAACGTTGCGCAGATAGTGACGTTCGGAACGATGGCTTCAAAAGCCGCGATAAAGGACGTTGCAAGGGTGTATAAAATACCGTTTTCCGACGTCAACAAGGTTACGAAACTCATAGCTTTCGGCACGACGATAGACGAAAGCCTCGGCTTGAAACTCAACAAAGACGGCGTGAACGTAGGCGTAAAAGAGCTTAAAGACATTTACGAAACGGACGACGCTTTGAAAAACGTTATCGACATAGCGCGTCAGCTCGAAGGTATGCCGAGGAATATTTCCATGCACGCGGCGGGCGTCGTCATCTGCGGCAAGGTCATAAAGGAAAACGTTCCGTTGGCGCGCTCGGGCGAAGACATAGTTACGCAGTTCGATATGAAGGAGATAGAGCAGCTCGGAATGCTCAAAATGGACTTCCTTGCGCTCAAAACCCTGACGGATATCAAGAAAGCCTGCGACTATATTTACGAAGATCACGGAGTAAAAATAGACTTCCGAGAGATAGGCTACGGCAACAAAGTGGCGTTCGATCTTATAGGCTCGGGCGATACCGACGCCGTGTTCCAACTCGAATCGGGCGGAATGAAACGCTTTATGCGCGAGTTAAAGCCGGGCAATCTCGAAGATATCATAGCGGGTATTTCCCTCTTCCGTCCCGGCCCGATGAAGGCCATACCCGATTATATAAAGAACAAAAACAACCCCGATAAGATAGTTTACCCGACGCCGCTGTTAGAGCCTATTTTAAAAGTCACTTACGGCGTTATAATCTATCAGGAACAAGTAATGAACATCGTTCAGGCGCTTGCGGGGTACTCGCTCGGCCAGGCAGACATAATCCGCCGCGCCATGGGCAAGAAGAACGTCGAAGAAATGAAACGTCAGCGTCAGCTGTTCATTTTCGGCGAAAAGGACGAAAACGGCAACGTCACGATAGAAGGCGCCGTCGCCCGAGGCGTTCCCGAAGAAGTCGCCGCAAAGATATTCGACGACATGGCGGACTTTGCCAAGTACGCGTTCAACAAATCGCACGCGGCGGCGTACGCCGTCGTAGCATACCAGACGGCGTATTTAAAAGCTTTATACCCGCAGGAATTTCTGGCGGCGGTACTAAACAACCGTATAGACAATATCGGCGAAATAACCAAGTACGTTATGTATATGAAGGAAAGGGGAATAGCCGTTTTGCAGCCGGATATCAATAAGAGCAAGGCGTATTTCTCCGTCGAAGGAAAGGCGGTAAGGATAGGTCTTGTCGCCATCAAGGGCGTCGGGAAGGCGGCTATCGATTCCATTATCAAAGAGCGCGAAGAAAACGGCAGGTTTTCGTCTTTCGAGGACTTTATCCGCCGTATCGACACCAAGGCGCTCAACCGCCGTCTTGTCGAAAATATGATACTTGCGGGCGTTTTCGACACCTTCGGTAAATACCGTTCGCAGCTCATGCAGGTGTGCGGCGAGCTTATAGAGACCGCCTCGCTTTTGGCAAAACAGCGCGAGTCTTCGCAGATGAGCCTTTTCGGAACGCTCATAGAGGAAACGCCGCTTACCGTAAAATACCCGAAAGTCGCCGAATACGACGATAAAACGAGACTCAACAACGAAAAATCGGTGCTCGGCGTGTTTATTTCCGGCCACCCGCTCGAAAAGTATATCGAGCAGTTCAAAAAATATTCGTTCGACCTGTCGGCTTTAAACGACTTCGAGGAAGACGAGGACGGCAAGAAAAGCTATCCCAACCTCGAGGACGGGCAGCCTATCCGCATGGGCGGGCTCATCTCCGCAATAACCAAAAAGACGACCAAATCCGGTCAGGGAATGGCTTTCGTCACCCTCGAAGACGTTTACGGGCAGATAGAGCTCGTGTTCTTCCCCAAAGTCTACGAACGTTTCAAGGACAAGATAGAGCTTGACGCCATCGTCGAAGTAACGGGCAAGCTCCAGCTTCGCGAGGACGAAAAGCCGTCGGTCTCCGTCGACAAGCTGTCGATAATAAAGGCTGAAGACGCCGCCCCCGAAACTTACGGCGACTATTTGAAGGCCGATAAACCCGATTATTTATGCGTTGTTTTGGACGACGAAAGTAAGAGCGACGAGGTAATAGATATTATTTCGTCTTACCCCGGAGAAATAGTGACTTATCTCAAGATCTGCGGCAAAAATTACAAACTTGACTTCAAGTGCCGCGATTGCAAGGGCTTAAGATACGAACTTGCCGGAACGGTAGACGAAAAAAATATTATTTTTGTTAAAAATCAGTAGCGGTAACGCCGCATTTGTGATAATATATATGCGTGTGGTGACTTTTAGGTGTTATCGCACGCGTAAAGAGATGATCCGTGATCTTCGGCGGCGCCGTTTTGCGTAATATTACGGAAAGCGGAAAGCGGAATGATGGTCGTGAACGTTTCTGCGTTCCGAACGTTTTTATATAATAACGCCCTCATACCTGCAGTCCTGACGATTTTCTCGTGTCAGTAAGAAGAATTGTTAATTAATTTCGTAAGGGATTTTTCGGCGCCAAGGCTTACGGCGCGCCCGAATGATCCACGAGCGTTAAAGGAGAATTAATATGGGCAAGAAAGTTGCCGTTTTAACGAGCGGCGGAGACGCCCCCGGCATGAACCCCTGTATAAGGGCCTGTGTCCGCTTCGGGTTATATAAAGGTTTGGAAATGTACGGCGTAAGGCGGGGCTATCAGGGGCTTATCGACGACGATATCTTCTTGATGAACTCCCGTTCCGTTTCGGATATAGTTCAGCGCGGCGGCACGTTTTTAAAAACCGCGCGCTGCGAAGATTTCAAAACTGTCGAAGGTATCAATAAAGCCGTTGCCAATCTCAAAAAATACGGAATAACCGACGTTATCGCCATCGGCGGCGACGGGACTTTCCGCGGCGGTAAGGCTATGGCGGATAATTCCGATATAAGCGTAATAGGTATCCCGGGAACTATCGATAACGACCTTGCGTACACCGATTTCACGCTCGGGTTCGACACGTCCGTCAACACCGTTTTGTGGGCGATAAACAGCCTGAGAGATACTATGGGCTCGCACGACCGTTGCTCGCTTCTCGAAGTAATGGGACGGCGTTGCGGCGACATTGCTCTTTACGCGGGTATCTGCGGCGGCGCGGAGTATATCCTCGTTCCCGAAGTTCCTTACGATCTCGACGCGATAGCCGATTCTTTGAAAAAGGCGCACGAACGCGGCAAGACATCGAATATGATCATTTTTGCCGAGGGCGCGGGCAATAAAGACGAGATCTGCGCTTACCTTAAAGAAAAGACGGGCGTTAAGATCACCACCACCACTTTGGGCCATATCCAGCGCGGCGGCTCCCCGACCATGCAGGACAGAATTTTGGCAAATAAATTTGCAGAACGCGCTATAGAACTTATTATGCTCGGCGCCACCAACCGCGTTATCGGTACGAGGGATAACCGCATAATAGACGAAAATATTTCCGAAGCCCTCGAAATGAGCGGCAAGTTCGACAAAAAGCTCTATAAGCTCGCGGAGATAATGAGCCTATAAAATAATTTGCAATTCGCAATTCGCAATTCGCAAATGCGGTCGCGGATTTTTCGGTCGGGCTGCAAGCCTTCGCCCTGAAAAATCCCGAACGAAATAATATAATTAAATGAATTGCGCCTTGCGGCGCGTGAATTGAGATTTCATCTCATGAATTGACCTGACGGTCGTGAATTGTCTGAAGGCATTATTTGCGGTAAGCGATATATAATCAAGTTGGCAGGCATAGCCTGCTCGACCTTATATATCTATATAGGCGTAGGCGGAATTCATTTTCGACCGTCAAACCGCTCACGACCAACAGTCTTAACGACTTTTTCTTGTGCCAACAAGAAAAAGTGTTAA
>JAFZXN010000007.1 GCA_017616695.1 Clostridia bacterium
CGTCGCGGAAATATCTTTTCCGCGACGGCACGAAAAAGCGACTTTATCGTTATCTACGGTTTTATTAAAAGCCGCTTTACTATTTTTAACTATATTATAAAATGATCGCGGGAGACGCGATTTAAGGAAGGTCAAACGGTATGAACAGACTAATAAAAAAATGTCTTATAATCATTCTTACTTTAGCGGCGATCGTTTCGTCGTGCGCCGCGGTAACGGTTTTCGCCGCCGACTATACCAGCGCCGCCTGGACGGGGTATAGCAAGACGACGGTAGGCGAAGATACGGTCTACGCGCTTCCTTTTGGCGGCGGGAAGCTTACTTTCGGCGGCAGTATCAAACAGAGAAACAGTACGGAGTTTTATATCGACGTTACTTCGCATAATGCGGGATATTTTGCTCTCGTTATCGAAGGTAAGCTCAATTACGGTTTCCGTTTCGACGTTTCCGCGGGCAAAGTGTATATTCGCAACGAAACGGACAATATCCGTTACCAGACCGCAAATTATAATTTTACGACGAACGCTTATAACGCCGTCCGCTGTATATACGACGAGGCGCTCCTTGCAGTGTACGTAAACGACGAACTCGTCACTTACTGCAAAAATTTCGATAACGAAAACCTCACCAAAACGGGTGTTTATCTATATAGTACGGGGCTTAACGGCTATGCGAAAAGTCTTTCGAACAAAGCCGTTACCGCGCCGGAGCTTCCCGATATCGAAGAAATAGGCACCGACGACGCCACTTCGGCTTATTGGACGGGTTACGACAAAAAGGTCGTGAACGACGAGCGCGTGTACGAACTTCCCACCGACGAAGGCGGCAGGCGCAACGTGTATTCGGGCGATAAGAACGTCAACACCGTCGAAGCCGACCTTATGGTAAATTGGGCTATCAACGAATTCAACTGCGGGCTTTTGGTAAAGGGCGACTCTTACGAATATCTTCTTCAGTTCATGCCCGAGCAAAACCGCTTCAATATCCGCAATTCGACCACCGCCCTTCAGTATAAGACGGCAGGTTATTCGTATACTTACGGTAAGGAAATACACCTTAAATATTATTTCGACAACGAGGTCGTTGCCGTTTACGTCGACGGCGAACTTGCGATCTTTACCAAAAAGCTTGCGGGCAGCATTTCCAAAATAAACGGGCTTGCCTTCTGGAATTGGGGCAATACGGGCTATGTAAAAAATCTCAACGCATATCTCGGCGAGGCGCCGACCGATATCCCCGAGGAAGTCCTCGAAGACGACCACGCCGAATTCTGGCCGTTTGCCGAACAGGGTTTCGATATAGTCGAAGAGAGCGAAAATAATTATTATTACACAGTGTCGGCGATAACCGACGGCGTCACCTATTGCAATTCCACTTACGAAAACGGCGGTTCTTTCAATACTTTTGAAACGGAATTGCGTTTTACCAACCCCAACGGCGGCAATTCGGGCCTGTTCGCGGGCGTAAGCTTTTTCGTCGGAAAGACGGACGCAGTTGCCGCATATCTCCGCTTGAACGGCACTTTTGAAGTGTCCGTCAAAGGTTCGGTCGTAAAGACCGTTTCTCTTGCCGCGGTCAACACGGGCAAGTGGTACGATTTCAAAGTCATATTCGACGAAGATTACGTCAAAGTGTTCCTCGACGGCGTTGAACGATGCGCCTATTACGACACGCACGGGCTTAAAACGGAGCGCGCAACGCCCGCTTTCAGGACTTGGGGCGTAAAGTATTCCGTTAAGAATATGCGGGTATCTCACAGCGATATCACCTATCCCGAAGGGTACAAACACCTTGACCTCGAATTTTCCAAGCAGGCGAGCGTGGACGCAGTATCGGCAGCCAACGCCGAATTATCCTATTCGGACGGCAAACTTATCGCCACGGCTACCGGCACGGGCGATATTATCCTCGATATGCCGCCGATAGAAGTCGCGCCCGGGCATAAATACAGTATGCTCACGAGTTTAAGAAACACCGTTCTCGTAAGGCTTAAAAACTCCACTTCGGCAGAGCGCGTTAAGGTGTCCTTCACCACGACGACAAACCGCTCGTATTGGTACGAAAAGTATTTCGATATCGAGCCGAACAGCGATTACAACACTTACTTTTTCAACGTTTCCGACCTGTCGCCGACGGGGTATCTGCGCGACCTCAGATTCAGGATACTTTCGTCTTCGGGAAGTATCGAGATAGACGCGATAACCTTCGAGCGCGAAAAGCCGATTTACGATTACGCCGGCGAGATAACTTCCTGCACCGCCGATCCCGTAACTTCTGTCGTGACGATAAAAGGTAAGGTCAAACAGCAATTTGCGGGCAAGACCGTCACCGTATGGCGCTCCGATCCCAGAAATTACAACGACAGTCTGTCTTCTCCCGTCGTCAGCGCGTTATCTACCGCCGTTTCGGCTGCCGACGGCACTTTCACCGCGACGGCTCCCCTTTATCCCGACGGCGATGATAAAACGTCGCTTCTTGCCTCGTTCTTTTTGGCGAGTGTGGACGGAGTAAAACTTTCCGACCACTTCGTTATAGAAAACTATTCCGATTTCAGCGAGGCGGGCGAAAGGTTTTCGATAGACTGTAAGCTCGTTGCCAACGTTCTCGATTACGGCGCAAAGGGCGACGCTTTCACCGACGATACCGCGGCAATACAGGCGGCTATAGAGGCGGTAAACGCGGCGGGCGGCGGCAAAGTCATAATCCCCGGCGATACCGAAAACCCGTACGGCAGGCGTTATATCGTTACGCATATAGAGCTTTGCTCCAACCTCGAATTCGTCATCGAAGAAGGTGCTATTTTATGGCAGTCGCAAAGAGAAGACGAACTCAATAAGACCGTTCCCGCGCATATCCGCGGCTATGACGAAGTTTATTACGGCTTTGACGTCGATATCGACGGAGTTATATGGTCTTGCGGTTATAATGCGATCAACAAGCCGCTCATTTATACTTCTCACGCAGAGTACGTGCGTATTTGCGGCGGCGGCACCATAAGGATGAGCGACGTCGGCGGCGAATACGAAGACCAGATGTATTTCGTGGGCGATCCCGCGCTTGCCGTCGGTCAGGAAAGCAGAGTGCAGCAAGTTATGGTCTGCAACTATTTCGTCAATCACCTCGACATACGCGATTTGACTTATATGCGCACGAGCGCGTGGCATCATATAAACGTACACGTTGAAGACGTTTTCTTTACCAACGTCGAAGAAAGAGAGGCGGTCAACGTCACGGGCGACGGGTATACTTTTACCAGCGGTTGTAAGGATATTCTCCTTGAACGTTGCTTTACTTACACTTCGGACGACGCTCTCGTTTTAAACGCAACGTACGTCGATCCGCGCGGCGAAGGCTTTTATCCGATAGACGGCACGTCGGGAAGATACGGAGCCAATAATATAAAAGCCAGCCATTGCTTTTTGTACGGCGGTTTCGGCGTGGCATTCCTGACGTGGGGAACGAGCGCGCCCGACTCCTCAGTCGCCGATATAAGAAATATTGACATCTACGACTGCTATCTCGGCGGGCATAAGTCTTCGGGGAGCTGGCCGGACGATCCGTATTACGGCACCAGCTCGTATATCTACGGCTATACGCAGCTCGAAGACAACAACTTCGCGCCGATAACCGACGTATACTTCCACAACAACACTTATCTTAAAGAATTCAACTGGACTATCCTCGGCATAACGCCAAAGGCGACGAATCTTATAGTTACCGACGACGTAAAAGGCACTATTTACAGTTCGGGCGAGTTTTTGAACGGCAATTTCCAACGCGTTATCCATAACGGGCCTTGCTTTGAAGACGAAACGGAGTTCGTAAGCGGGCTAACGTACTGGTCGTATTCGGGCGACGTCGGCACTATTAAAAACGGCACTACGACCGTTCTCACCGCCGACACAAAAGAGCCCGTTACCGTAGATAATTACGTCGGTTACGTCAAGGGCGACGGCGAGCTTTATCAGGGGCTTTACGAAATATTCGGCAAATACGTGGTCGAAATGGACGTTAAACTCGTCGGCGGCAGCGGTCGGCTGTTCGTCCGCGACGCGTTGACGGGAGAAAACGTCGTTACGAAGACCATTCTCGAAAGTTCTGAATATCATACGCTAACGCTTAACTTCTCGCTCTACAAGGCGGCGACTTTATATATCGGCGTTTCGCACGAGGGCGGCGAAGACGACGTGCTGTATATAGATAACGCGGTCATTCGCACGGATAACGACGAAGATACTTATTCCGTAGACGGCGAAACGATATCCGAAGATTTCGATAGCGGTTTGGGAAAATTCTATTCCGTTACGAACGGCGGTTTCGCGACGGAAGGTGGTATGCTTACGGCGCGCGACGATTCCGAATACAAGTTGATGCTCAAAAACGGCGGAGATCTCGACACGTTCGAGCTTAAAGTCGATATATACTTTGCAAGCGGCGTCACCAACGCGGGCGTGTACCTGTTTGCGTCCGACGCGTCCGAGTGGCAGGACCTTATAAACGCTTATAACGTTCAGGTGGAGACCGAAGCCGAAAGGCCGGGGCTTTATTCCGTTTCCATCTATCTTTTCAGGCAAGGCTATCTGGGGCTTATGACGCGCCACAGCGACCTTCCGATAACGGGCGATAGTATTACGCTGCGCGTAGTCGTCAAGTTCAGCACCATTCTCGTGTTCGTCAACGGCGGAAAAGAACCCGTCGTTTCATATGAGGTCGTCGCCGGCTCTTACGGCAACGTGGGCCTCCGCTCGCAGTATTCCGACAGCAAGTTCGATAACTTCTATTTAAAGACCACGCAGTACGTTCCCGAAGAAATGTATTACGACGTGTTGCGCTCGACTCTTATAAGAGCGCTCGATATCGGCCCCGAAGGCTATACCGAGGAAAGCTACGCCGCTTTGCAATCGGAAATATCCGTAGCTATCGACACGTTACGTCACGGCGGCACGAACGAAGCTTACCGATTGGGTAACGAACGGCTCGAAGCGGCGATCGCGGCGCTTAAATTAAAGAACGAGCCTTCCTCTTCGGGCGATGATCCGGATTCCGCCGAGCAATCGGCGGTCGAAAGTAACGAAAAGCCGACTTCTTCGGCGACCGCAGTTTCCCCCGAACCTTCCGGCGGGTGCGGCGGCAACGTGACTTCGGGTGCGATCGTTACCGTTCTCATCGTCTTTGCGGCAACGCTAACGTATATCCGCAAAAAACGCAAAAACGCCGAAAATTGACTTATAGGCGGACTTTTAAGATAAAAGTTAAGGGGCTGAACGCTTGGCGTTCAGCCCCTTTGACCGTTTTGAATATCATCTGCGCCTATCTTTATTAAGGCGCATTTTTATTTGTTTCTTTTAAGGTTATTCAAAGCTTCTTCGTTGTTTGCTACCACTATGGCGACCGTCTGACATTCGCCGAGCTTATCGCAGTTCCCGCAGGTTACTACGCCTTTTTCCGTCGCGCATCGGCGGATAGGGCAAAGCGAGTCGCAATAGACCGTTTTAACGCCCTGCCGGCGGCACCCTTCGCAGTTTATCTGTTCGGGCAGAATGGTCACGCCGTTGAGTTTCGACCAATACTTTGCCGTCTTTTCGCGCAGCGAGTCGTCGTTTTTAACTGTCGCGATATAAGCGTCGCACTTGTCGCAATCGAGCCCGCAATAAGCAATGTTTTCTTTCATCTTCGTTTACCTCTTTATAGTATTTATCGTTTTATTTACGACGGCCGATTTTTCAATAAGTCCGCGTATAAGTCTGTTATCGCCGCTTTTTTATAGTTTCCACATCCAGAATATAAGCTTATCCGACTTATCCAACCCGAGCTTTTCCTGCAGGCGTAAAGATATCTCGTTATCCTTTTCGACCTGTCCGAACGGCACGAACCCCTTTTCGATAGTCATGGCAATAAACTTTTTTTCAACGGCGGCGCCGTAGCCTTTGCGCCTGTACTTTGGGAAAACGTACAAAAGCCCCATGCTGCCTTCGAGATGTTCTCCCATAAACCCCACGAACGATTTACCGTCGTACGCAAGCAGGATATTTCTTCTCTTTACGACTTCGGACAGCTCCTTAGGGCTTATACGGTCGTAGACGGCGATAAGCGCGTCGAGATCGTTCTCGTCGGCGATACGGTAAGTCAACCCGTCGTCGGTTTCAGGCGCTTTGTTGAAGTAGGCGACCTGATAGCATTCAAGCATTTCGTCGAAACCGTATCGGGTAAAAGCCTCTTTCGCCACGGCCTCGTTTACCGTCATCAAAAGGCGATATCCCTTATCCTCGTGCTTATTTAAAACGGCAATACCCGTATCGCAGTCGTCGCAGTCGAGAAAAAACGCCCCGCTCACCGTGTCGTAAACGAGCAAAGCGTCGTCCGATCTTTCTATTATTTGGCCCGTTCCGCGCTTTAAAACGCGGTCTATGCCGAGATAGTTTATATCGTCCGATCTCATTAAGACCTCGCAAATACGTTTTGATAACTTCGCACGCCGATATTATACCACAGCGCGCCGCGTTTGTAAACGTTTAAAACCCGAAATATCCGCGCCGTTTTGCATAAATTTGATAATCCTTTCGATTATCTGAGAACTTTTGCGGTTATTATGTTGACAAAATACCGATTAGGATTTATTATTATAATGTAAGAAAATAATGAAAGTAAAGTGCGTAAATCAAAAACGGCGCGCTATCTATCAAAAAAACGAAAGGCGTTATCTTAAAGTATATGAAAAAAAACTATGATTTCAGCGGCTTGATAAAAGAATTCGACTCATACCTAAATAAAGGTATGCCGTACTACGACTTTGCCGTAATAAAAGACGGCGAATGCGTTTTTCGCCATATGAACGGCTATACCGATATCGAAAATAAAATAAGGCCGAACGGCAAGGAACTGTTCAATCTGTATTCCTGCTCGAAGCTTATAACGTGCGTTGCCGCGCTCATGCTTTTTGAAAAGGGCCTTTATAGCTTTGACGACAAGTTGAGCGACTATCTGCCGGCTTTTGAAAATATGACCGTTCTGACGGATAGCGGCGTCGTCGCGGCGGGAAACCCCATCGCTATACGGCATCTTTTCACGATGACGGCGGGGTTTTCTTACGACGTGTTTTCTCCGTCGCTCAAAAAGTGCTTCGAGGATACGAACGGAACTTGTCCGACCGTAAAAGCAATGGAATATCTATCTGAAGAGCCGCTCTTGTTCGAGCCGGGCACGCGCTGGGAATACAGTCTTTGTCACGACGTTCTCGCCGCTTTAGTCGAAGTCGTTTCGGGCAAGCGGTTTGCCGAGTTCGTCAAAGATAATATCTTCGCCCCCTTAAAAATGACTAATTCGTATTTTAACGGAGAATACGTCGACAAAAACAGGCTGATAAAGCAATATCGTCTCGATCCCGAGACCAAAAAGCTTTCGGAAGCGGGCAAAGATAACTTTCTTCAGATAGGCCGCGATTACGACAGCGGCGGCGCGGGCTGCATTTCCACGGTCGACGATTATCTTAAATTCGAGGAGGCTTTAAGAACGGGCGCGCTGCTAAAAAGCGATACCCTTAAACTTCTGACGACCGACGCTCTGACCGATAAGCAAGCCGAAACCTATTGGCTGAAGGATAATTACGGCTACGGTTTCGGACAAAGGTGCCCTAAGAACGATTTAAGAAGCGACTTCGGTTGGGACGGTATGGCGGGCTCTTATTTCGCGATAGATATTAAAAACGGGATAAGCGTCTTTTTCGGCACTCACGTTATCGGTTGCGTCGAATTCAATATGACTCGGTCGGAAATAATCGAAAAAATCAAAAAGATCATTCTGTGATCGTATAAAAAAGGAGAACTTATGACGACAAAAAAACTTGTGGTGTTCGGGCTTGGCAACAGAGGCAACATTTATGCGACTTTCGCAAAAATGTATCCCGATAAATTCAGCTTGACAGCCATTATCGAAAACGACGAAAAGCACGTGGAATACGCAAATTCCAACTTTTCGGGAGTTCCCGTTTTTCGTGATTATCACGATTTTCTCGCGGCGAAGATACCCGCTGATATAGTGGCTATCGCCACGCAGGACGAGGCGCACGAAGAACACGCCGTCGCCATGATGAAAGCAGGCTACGATCTTCTTTTGGAAAAGCCCATCGCAAACACTTTAAAAGGTTGCAGGGCAATTTACGAGTGCGGGAAAAAATACAACAGAAAGGCGGTCGTTTGTCACGTTCTTCGCTATACGCCGTTTTATTCGACCATAAAGAAGATAATAACGAGCGGAAAGCTCGGCGAAGTTATAACCATAAACGCCAGCGAGAACGTCGGCTATTATCATCAGGCGCACAGTTTCGTCCGCGGGCCGTGGAGAAACAAGGAAATGTCCAGCCCGATGATACTTGCAAAGTGCTGTCACGATATGGATATCTATCGCTATCTGATGGACGAAGAGTGCAAAACGGTCTGTTCTTTCGGCGACCTGTACTATTTTAATGAAAAGCACGCGCCCGAGGGCGCCACGCAGTATTGTTCCGACTGCCCGAACGCCAAGACCTGTTTATATAACGCGCAGAGACTTTACACTACCGACGACTATTTATGGACGGCCAATTATTTTTCGCGCGGGGATAATCCGAAAGAGCAGATCTTAAAGGACTTGAAACATACGCAATACGACAAATGCGTTTTCAAAAACGATAACGACGTGGTCGATCATCAGGTCGTTATTATGAATTTCGCCAAGGGAAAGACGGCTTGCCACACCATGACGGCTTTCAGTCAGAAGATATACCGCGACATAAAGATACACGGCACAAAAGCCGAACTCGTCGGCAATATGGAAGACAGCTTTATCGAGGTAAGGTACTTTACGGGCGAAGTGGAAAAAGTCGAAGTGACAACGAGCGGCGTGACCGTAGGCGCGCATATGGGCGGCGACTTCTTTATGCTTAATTCGCTGTATAAAGCGTTAAACGGTGAAACGGTGGAAGGAATAACCTATCTTGACGTTTCGATCGAAAGTCACCTTATGAGTTTTGCCGCGGAAGAGTCGAGACTAAACGGCGGGAAACCCGTTGAAATAACAAAAGATTAAGGTATGATAAAATTCGGAACGGGCGGCTGGCGGGCCGTAATAGGCGACGATTTCAACAAACACAACATCTGTAAGGTCGCGCAAGGGATAAGCGATCTTATGAAAGAGAATAAAAAGGCAGAACTTCCCGTTATGATAGGTTACGACAACCGTTTTTTGTCGAGCGACGCCGCAAGGTGGATGGCGGAAGTCTTTTCCGCAAACGGCATAAAGTCCTGGTGTATGAAAAGGAGCGCGCCTACGCCGCTCGTAATGTTTACGGTCAAGGACAAAAAGCTGCATTACGGCGTGGAGATAACCGCAAGCCACAATCCCGCGGTGTATAACGGCATAAAGCTTATCGTGGAAGAAGGGCGCGACGCGGATATCGGTTGCACGAAGCGGCTTGAAGAACTTATCGGAAAGGCCGTTGTAATATCGGAAGATTTTTCTATCGCGCAAAAAAAGGGAAACGTAACGTACTTAAAAGCGCCGTTCAACGGCTTTATAGATTCCATACTGTCAAGGCTCGACGTCGAAAAGATAAAACAGGCCGATTTAAGAGTACTGTTCGATCCCATGCACGGCTCGGCGGCGTATCCCATGATGACCGTCTTGTTCACGGCAAGAGTGACGATAGACATAATGAATTCCAATAAGGACGCGTATTTCGGCGGAAAGGACCCCGCGCCCGGGTATAAAGAATCGGAGAACTTACGTTACAGAGTCAAAACGGAAGGATACGACCTCGGCATACAGGTCGACAGCGACGGCGACAGGCTGGCCATAATAGATAACGAAGGCAATTACATAGAGGCCAATAAGATACTCGTTATGCTGTATTACTATCTGCACGAGTACAAGGGCTGGACGGGCGGCGTGGTAAGAAACGTCGCCACGACGCATATGCTCGACGCGGTCGCCGCGTCTTTTAACGAAAAGTGTTACGAAGTCCCCGTGGGCTTTAAGTTCGTATCCAAAGCGCTCGACGAAAACGACGCCATGCTCGGCGGAGAGTCTTCTGGCGGGCTTACTGTAAGAGGGCATATTTTCGGCAAGGACTCCGTTTACGCCACGGGGCTGTTCGTGGAGATGCTCTCGGTGATAAATAAACCCGTAATGGAGATCTGGAACGAGCTGGAAGAAAAGTTCGGCGTATATAAAATGGTGCAGTACAATTCTCGTTTCACCGAAAAAGAAAGCGAAAGGGTGCAAAAAATACTGTTTGCCGATAAGGCCGTCCCGGATTTTAAGATCAAGCCGTCGAGGATAAGCTATATGGACGGCGTAAAGTATTATTTTAACGACGATTCGTTCGTTATCTGCAGGTTTTCGGGCACGGAACCGCTTTTAAGGATATTTGCGGAGGCAAAGACCGAGGAGCAGGGTTTACGCCTGATACAGACCGTCAAAGAATTTATCAAATAATTTCAATAAAGGTGAAAATATGACGCAGGGATATTTCGATAATAAGAAAAACGAATACGTGATAACCGATATGTTTCCGAGAAGACCGCTCATCGATTACTTGTGGAGCGACAGCGTGTTCTGCTCTCTCGAACATTTCGGCGGGGGCACGGTCTCCGCACGCATCGACAACGAAAAAAGAGTTTTTATCTGCGGTAACAACCTCGTTTATATAAAGGAAAACGGGGAGTATTATTCCGCAAACAGGAACTTCAAACAGGAAAAATTCGACAGATACGAAGCGCACGTCGGGCTGGGGTATCATAAAGTCGTATCCGAATATAAGGGGATAAAAACGGAACATACGATTATTATTCCGAAAGACGGCTTTGCTCAACTAAACAATATCAAGGTAACGAACTTGACCGACAAGAAAAGGAAGACAGACCTTTATTCGTATATCCAACTCAACCTTGCAACGAGTTGGCATCATTCGTATTCCCGCGCCGGTTTCGACGAAGGAAGCGGCGGGCTTTTGTTCACGCATAACGGCTACGACCTGCCGACAAAGTACAATACGATACTCGCTTTAAGCGACGTGCCGCTGGCAGCGTATTCGGTAACGAAAAGCGACTTTACGGGCATATACGGGGACTTTTTCGCACCCGATAGTCTTAAAAAAGACCGCCTTTCATGTAACGGCGCGACGTTCGACGGCGAGCTTTGTTCGGCTATGCAATTCACGCTTGAACTGAAACCGAACGAAACGAGAGATATCAATATCGCGGTCGTTCTCGATAAGACTTACGACGGCGCTTTGAAAGCGGCGAAGAAATATTCTTTGCAAAAGACTTACGAAAACGAGCTGAAATATCAGAAAGAACTCCACGAAAAATACCTTCCCGTTTTCGTTGCCGAAACGCCCGACGAATACTTCGATACCATGATCAACGTTTGGCTTAAACGCCAGCTCCTTTTAGACCGCGGTTCGTTTGCGGGCAAAGGTTTCCGCGACCTTATGCAGGACATAGCGGCGTACACCACGATAGATCCGGAAAGGGCGAAACGTTATCTGTTATTGATGCTGAAACATCAATACGAAGACGGCAACCCGATAAGAATGATACAGCCCAATTTCCATTATCCGTATAACGACTGCGGCGTTTGGATAACGGGCGCCGTGCTCGCTTATTTAAAGGAAACGGGCGATCTCGCTATCCTTAACGAAGTGTTGACGTATATGAAGGGCGACAGCTACGAGAACGCCATAGCAAAGGACGCTTTTATGTACGAGCCGTACGTCGCCGCCGAAAAGAGCGATACGGTGTTGGAACATATCGACAGGGCGGTAAACTATTTAATTAATTGCAAGGGTAAACACGGGCTGGTGCTGTGGCGCGGCGGAGACTGGAACGACAGTCTCAATAACTGCGGCTTGAAAAACGTAGGCGAAAGCGTATGGCTTTCGATAGCCACGGTAAAAAGTTGCAACGAGTATATAGAGCTTTTGGAATACCTCGGCAAAGACAGCTCAAAAATAAAGGCCGCCCGCGACGAGCTGACGGCAAATATCTTGAAATACGGCGTCGAAGACGGCAGATTTATTTACGGCTACAACGACGAGGGCGACAAGATAGGCTCAAAAGAAAGCAAGCAGGCGAAATTCTATCTTAATCCGCAGACGTGGTCTATATTATCGGGCATCGTCAAGGGCGAGAAAGCCGACGAACTTATGAAAAAGGTCGATAAAACGCTCAAATGTCCTTTCGGGTATCAGCAATGCTATCCGTCCTACTCGCACTCCGACGACGCGATAGGAAGAGCTTCGTATTTCGTCGAGGGACTTGTGGAAAACGGCGGCGTGTATAACCACGGCGTGGCGTTCAAAATAGCGAGCGACTGCGTGAGGAAAAACGGCGACGACGCGTATAATACGCTTAAAATGATGTATTACAGCAATCCCGAAAACCCGGATAACGGAGTCGAACCGTATATGCTTTCCAATATGTATATCGGGCCGGAATGTCCGTATAAGCAGATGCGCGGCTTTGCGCCGATGAGCGGCAACACGGGTACCGCGCCTTGGATATATATGGATATGACCGAGTATATCCTCGGGGTAAAAGCCGATTTCAACGGGCTTAAGGTGCAGCCTTGTTTCCCGAAAGAATGGGATAAAGTCAGGGTAAAACGGATATTCAGGGAAAACGAATACGATATCGAATTTGTAAAAAGCGACGAAAACGGGATAATTTTCGACGGAAAGGCCGTAAAAGGCAATATCCTGCCGATAGGCGAAAGAAATTCAAAACATAAAGTTACCGTTTATTTTAACGGCTGACGTTACGCATAGATCGTTTGAGTTTACCCGTTTTCGGCCGTAATTTTTACCGACTGCGTTCCTTAAAAAAGGTCGTGTTGCGAGCCTGCGCGAAAAAATTTTTTTCCCAAAATGTCGAACTTGACTTGACAAGCGACCGAATAAGATGTAAAATAAAATATGTGAGAAAGAAGAGTTCGTTTTTTCTCTATAAAACGGAATCTGCCGAGTCGTATCTTAAGGTACGATAAGGTAAAAATATTTTTTCAAAGGAGAAACGTTATGAAAAAACTCTTAGCAGCAGCATTGTGTTTCACTTTGGTCGTCTCTTGCTTAAGCCTCTTCACTGCGTGTGGCGGCGGCGGTAAGAAAAAGACCGAATATGAAATCGCAGTAGTCACCGACGTCGGTCAGTTGATGGACGGTGGCTTCAACCAGGGTACTTATGAAGGTGCAAAGGCTTACGCCGAAGCAAACAATAAGACCTATAAGTATTATCAACCGGCAAACGGCGCCGACGCTACGGATAACGACCGTATCGCAGCCATGCGTCTTGCTATTCAGAACGGTGCAAAAGTTATAGTTGCCCCCGGCTTCCTTCAGGCTGAAGCCATGACGACCGTAGCTACGGAAAGCCCCGACGTTAAATTCTTATTCGTCGACGGTTGGGCGCTCGGTCTCGACAACGTTACCGCTATCGTTTATAAAGAACAGGAATCCGGTTATCTTGCAGGTTATGCTGCGGTTAAAGAAGGATACAGAAAACTCGGCGGCACCTTCGGTGGCGGCGGCGGCAACCCCGCTTGCAACAGATTCGCTTACGGCTACGTTCAGGGCGCAAAAGCCGCTGCTGAAGAACTCGACGCAGACGTTGAGATCAAGATCAGCTTCAATTACGGCGACACTTTCGGTGCAAGCCCCGAACTCCAGACTCAGATCTCCGGTTGGTACACCGCGGGTACCGAAGTAGTCTTCGCTTGCGGCGGCTCCATGGTCAACTCCGTTATCGCGGCGGCCAATGAAACCCCCAACGGCAAGATCATCGGCGTCGACGTAGACCAGTCTTCTCTTTCCGACAGAGTCATCACTTCCGCAGTCAAAGGTCTTTCCGCTTCCGTCCAGCTCGTTCTTAAAGAGTTCTACGAAGGCAAATGGGATACCGAACTTGCCAACAAGGCTTCCAACCTCGGCGCTGCAGAAGACGCTACCGGTCTTCCCACCGCTACCTGGAGAATGACGAACTTCACGCTCGAACAGTACAACGCTTTGTTCGCTCAGGTCAAAGCCGGCACCGTTACCATTGATGCGGAAGTTCCCGGCGACGCCAAAGTTGCTTCTTTCTGGGAAGCTCTTTCCACCGCGAAAGTAAGCGTCACTCTCGAAGCTTAATCCATAACCGACAATGAAGAAGACCTTCGGGTCTTCTTTTTTTTGCGTTTTTTGTCACATTTTAAAAATATATATTGATTTTATATATTTTTTATTGTATAATAAGCTTGGCCTGTTTTTTGGAGGGTAGATATGCAAAACGAAGGAAAACTGTTAAACGAGGGATCGACGGTCGAAAATACCGCTTTTGCTCCCGTCGTAGAAGAAACGGCTGAGTCCGAATACGTTATAGAAATGCGGCATATCACGAAGATATTCCCCGGGATCCGCGCTAACGACGATATAACCATCGAATTAAAGCGCGGCGAGATACACGCCCTTTTAGGTGAAAACGGCGCGGGGAAATCGACTTTGATGTCCGTTCTTTTCGGTACTTACCAGCCCGACGAAGGCGAGATCTTATATAACGGAAAGCCCGTAAAGATCAACAGCCCCAACGACGCCACCGCGCTCGGCATAGGTATGGTGCATCAGCACTTCAAACTCGTAGAATGTTTTACCGTACTCGAAAATATCATACTCGGGGCGGAAGATCAGAAATTCGACGTCGTTTTAAAGAAAAACGCGAGGAAAAAGGTTTCCGAGCTGAGCGAAAAATACGGCCTTTACGTTGATCTCGACGCAAGGATAGACGAGATAACCGTCGGTATGCAGCAGCGTACCGAGATACTCAAAATGCTGTATAGGGATAACGATATCCTCATCTTCGACGAGCCGACGGCTGTTCTTACCCCGCAGGAGATAGAAGAGCTGATGGCAATAATGCGTAACCTTTCAAAAGAAGGCAAGAGCATTTTGTTCATAACGCACAAGCTCAACGAGATAATGGCGGTAGCCGACAGGTGCTCGGTATTGCGTAAAGGTAAGTATATCGGCACCGTCGACATAAAGGATACAAACAAAGAAGAGCTATCCAATATGATGGTCGGGCGTAACGTAAAATTCGTCGTCGAC
Source organism: Clostridia bacterium (assembly GCA_017616695.1). Taxonomy (GTDB): domain Bacteria; phylum Bacillota; class Clostridia; order Christensenellales; family Borkfalkiaceae; genus UBA4636. Next base: position 15,113 of record JAFZXN010000007.1, read on the forward strand.
AAGGAGCCGTCAAAGCCTTCGGACGTGGTTTTCAAGGTGGAAAACCTGACGGTCGCGGGCAAGCACAAAAAAGACGCCGTCAAAGACGTTTCGCTTACGGTCCGCGCCGGAGAAATAGTCTGTATTGCAGGTATAGACGGCAACGGGCAGACGGAATTCGTTCAGGCGATAACGGGGCTTGAAAAAATAAAGAGCGGAAAAGTGGAACTGTTAGGTCAGGACGTCACGCATAAGAGTATCCGCTACAGAAACACCAACGGCATGAGCCATATCCCCGAAGACAGACATAAGCACGGGCTCGTTCTTGACTTTACCCTCGAACAGAATATGGTGCTTCAAAGATATTTCGAGCCTGAATTTCAAAAGCACGGTTTCATAGAATTCAAGGCGATAAGGAAATATTCGGACAAGCTTACCGAAAAGTTCGACGTTCGTTCCGGTCAGGGCGCGCAGACCGTGGCGCGCAGTATGTCGGGCGGCAACCAGCAAAAAGCCATCGTTGCAAGGGAACTTGATAGAGAACACAAATTGCTCGTAGCGTTCCAGCCGACGAGAGGACTTGACGTCGGCGCTATCGAATACATACACGAACAGATAGTCGCCGATCGCGACGGCGGCGCGGGCGTTCTGCTCGTTTCGCTCGAACTCGACGAGGTAATGAATTTGAGCGACAGGATACTCGTTATGTACGAAGGCGAGATCGTGGGCGAATTCGATCCGAAAAATACCACGGTGCAGGAACTCGGCCTTTATATGGCGGGCGCAAAGCGTAACGATGAGGCTTTAAAAGCGGAGGCGGAAAATGATTAAAAATTGGATAGCCGCTATAGGCAAATGGTTCAAATCCTTGTTTGTCATAACCGATAATAAAGAGCCGAAACTTCTTACTTTTTATAAAAGACCGGGTACGAAGTCCATTATAGCGTCGCTCGTCAGTATTCTGGCGGGGCTCGTCGTCGGGTTCATATTTATGGTGATCATCGCCTTGGCGTCAGAAGACATAGAGCTATACGACGCTTTCGACGGTCTCGGGATATTGCTCGCGGGGCCGTTTACGGGAACGTCCAACTTCGTACTCACCAATTTCGGCGATATGATCTTTTATTCGGCGCCGCTTATCATGTGCGGGTTGTCGGTAGCCATAGCGTTCAAGACGGGCCTGTTTAACATAGGCGCGGCGGGGCAATTCCTTATGGGAACTATGGGCTCGCTTCTCGTAGCGCTCAACGTAAACACTCAAAATAACCCCGCCGCAAGCTTTTTCGTATGGCTTTTGGCGCTCGTCGTCGGCACGGCGCTCGGCTTTGTATGGGGCGCGATACCGGGGCTTTTTAAGGCGATATTCGGCGTTAACGAAGTTATAGTCTGCATAATGACCAACTGGATAGCCGCAAATATCGTCAGCTGGGTGTTCTCCGCTACGCCCGATATCGGAAATACGAGCAGCGGTAAAGCAGGTTATCTCATAACGACCAAAGTTACCGGCAACGGCACGCCCGATCTCGGGTTATCGAAACTGTTCAACGGATCGTATATCGATATAAGCATTATCCTTGCCATACTTGCGGCGGTCGTGATATTTATCATTTTAAACAAAACGGTGTTCGGGTTCGAGCTTAAAGCGTGCGGCAGCAACAAGTTTTCCGCAAAGTACGCCGGTATGAACGAAAAGCGCAATATCGTGCTTTCAATGGCTATAGCCGGCGGTTTGGCGGCTATGGGCGGAACGTTCTATTATCTTAATCCGGGCATCGAGTTCAAGTTCAGCTCTGCGTATATGTCGTTGCCTTCCTACGGGTTCAACGGCATTCCCGTAGCGCTGCTTGCCAGTTCCAATCCGATCGGCGTAATATTCTCTGGACTCTTTTTAAGATATCTCGCCAAAGGCGGCGACAGTCTCGTCATAGCCAATTACAACAGATACATTTCCGATATAATAGTCGCTATAATCATTTACTTTGCGGGGTTCTCGAGGCTGTTCATCGAGATAATGACGAGGCGGCAAAGGAAGATGACGGAAAAGATCGGATCGAAGATGGCTTCTTCACTTGCCTTTGAAAAATCGCCGAACGCGGCGGATACCAAAGGGCTTAAAAATGAAGGATCGGCAAAGGAGGAAAAATAATTTATGGTACTGATAATCCAAAAAACTTTATTGTATGCCATTCCTCTTATGATAGTTGCGCTCGGCGGCGTGTTTTCCGAGCGGAGCGGTATTATCAACCTGGCGCTCGAAGGCGAAATGATCTTCGGCGCGTTTATGGGCGCCGTCGTGGCGTACTCCATTTCCGTAAGCGGAGCTACGATGGATCCGCAAATCATGTTCATCATCTGTATGCTCGTTGCGGCGGCAAGCGCGGCGGTGTTCAGTTTGCTGCTTTCATTTTCGGCAATCAATCTGAAAGCCGACCAGACGATAGGCGGAACGGCTCTCAATATGCTTGCTCCCGCGCTCGTCAATACGATGGGGCTTGCGTTCTTCTCGCAGGAAAAACTCGTTATGCCGTCGAGCTTTAAAAGCTACGCTCTCGTCAATCCCGACGTAAACGCGTTTTTCCGGATATTTGCGGACAAGGCGTATATCTCCACTTATATCGTTATTGTCGTATTCGTTCTTCTGTCCGTGTGGCTGTATATAACGAGAACGGGTATGCGTATGCGCTCGTGCGGTGAAAATCCGCAAGCCGCGGCGTCGGTAGGTATCAACGTCTTCAAGATGAGATATCTCGGCTCGACTATCTCGGGCGCTCTTGCGGGGCTCGGCGGTTACGTCTATATAGCTACGACCGCGGGAGGCACTGCGGAATCGACCGTCGCGGGCATGGGCTTTTTGGCTCTCGCGATAATGATATTCGGCAACTGGAAACCTCTCGGGATAGCCGTCGGGGCCTTGATGTTCGGCTTTTTAAAGTGCGTGGGCGCGGTGTCGAGTCAGGTCGAAGTGCTCAGCAAAATAGGGCTTCCGATGTATTTCTATAATATAATACCCTATTTCGTCGTTCTCGTGGTCCTCGCGCTTACGGCAAAGAAATCGGGTTGTCCGAAAGCCGAAGGTATTCCTTACGAAAAGGGTATGCGGTAATATCGCGTAAGTACTAAAAACGGCGGTTTTTGAATTTGCACATCAGATCGGTGTGCAAATTTAATTTCGGTCATCAAATAAAAAAAAGACCTTTTTACGTGCGGGAGGCAGATCTATGAGAATGTTCGATATCATACGCAAAAAACGCGACGGGTACGAGCTTTCGACCGAAGAGATAAGGTTCTTTATCGAAAAATACGTTTTGAACGAGATACCCGACTATCAGGCGGCGGCTCTACTTATGGCTATATATTTCAACGGAATGTCCGAACGCGAGACTGCCGATTTGACGTTTGCCGTAAGAGATTCGGGCGCGCGGCTCGATTTTTCCTCGATAAACGGCGTGCGCGTCGATAAACATTCGACGGGCGGCGTCGGGGATAAGACCAGTCTTATCGTAGCTCCGTTGGTCGCTTGCCTCGGGGTAAAAGTCGCCAAGATGAGCGGCAGGGGGCTGGGGCATACGGGCGGAACTATAGACAAGCTCGAATCCATACCGGGCTTTGATACGTCTATTTCCACCGAGGAATTTTTGAAAAACGTCAACGAGATAGGCGTTTCCATAGTTGGCCAGAGCCGCGACCTTGCGCCCGCGGACAAAAAGCTGTACGCGCTCCGCGACGTTACCGCGACGATAGACAGCCTTCCGCTCGTCGTTTCGAGCATTATGGGCAAAAAACTCGCCGCCGACGACGATTGCATAGTTCTCGACGTCAAATCGGGGAGCGGAGCTTTCACCAAAACCCTTGACGACAGTCGCGCCCTTGCGCGCGCAATGGTGGATATAGGTAAACGAGCGGGCAAAAAGATGCTTGCGCTCATCACGGATATGGACAGACCGCTCGGTAACGCCATCGGCAATTCGCTTGAAGTAGCCGAAGCCGTCGACACCCTTAACGGGCGCGGGCCGAAAGACCTTACGGAGATATGCCTCGTGCTTGCGTCCAATATGCTTTTCCTTGCGGGTAAAGGCAGCGTCGAAGCTTGCAGGGCGGCTTGCGAAAAGGCTGTTAAAGACGGCTCGGCGCTTGAAACTTTGGCTAAAATGGTCAAAGCGCAAGGCGGCGACGTAAGCGTTATTTACGATACCGATAAGTTCAAAAAGGCAAAATACGCCTTTGAAGTCAAGGTAAGTACGTCGGGCTATATTTACGGCGTCGATACGGAAGGTTACGGCAGAGCCAGCCTTCTGCTTGGCGCGGGCAGAAACACCATTGAAGATACCATCGACTATTCCGCAGGCATAATTTTGAAAAAGAAAACGGGCGATCGGGTGGAAAATGGCGACGTTATCGCAGTGCTTTATTCGGACGATAGGGAAAAATTCGCCGAGGCCGCCAAGGTCTTCGACGCGTCCACGCATATTTCAGACGAGGCGCCGATAGCACGACCTCTCGTTCTCGACAGGATAGAATAATAAACGGGAAATTACACCATGGCTAAATTATATTTCAAGTACGGAGCAATGGGTTGCTCGAAAACGGCGCAGGCGCTTATAACCAAGTTCAACTACGAAGAACGCGGAATGAAGGTGCTGCTTATGAAACCGTCCGTCGATAACCGCGACGGGGCTACCGTCATCAAGTCGAGGATAGGGCTTACTTCCGACGCGGTGACCGTTCCGCAGACGCAGGATCTATACGAACTTTATAAAGAAAAATATTCAGACTGCGACGTAGTCATCGTGGACGAGTGTCAGTTTCTTACGCCCGATCAGGTGGACGAGCTCGGAGATATCGTCATAGACTACAATATCCCCGTTTTGTGTTTCGGTCTTGCGACGGATTTTTTAACGCACCTTTTTCCGGGTAGCCGCAGGCTGTTCGAGATAGCCGAATCCATAAGCGAGATAAAATCGGTGTGCCGTTGCGGAGTAAAGGCGACGGTCAACGCGCGTATGGACGACGCCGGCAATATCGTTTACAGCGGAGAACAAGTCGTTCTCGGCGGAAACGACAGGTACGTTGCCATGTGCAGAAAGTGCTGGCTCAAAAAGAAAAAAGAACAGGAAGCAAAAGGATTGTTTGTATAATGAAGACCGATCAAAAAAGCATAGTTATCGGTATCTGCGGCGGCACGGGCAGCGGCAAGACGACGCTTGCTAAAAGGCTTTACGACGCGCTTGACGGCAACGCTTTATTGATAGGTATGGACTGCTACTATAAGCATTGTCCCGAAATTCCTTTCGAAAAGCGTGTAAAAGCCAACTACGACCACCCCGACGCCTTTGACGTCGATCTGATGCTTTCCCAACTCAAAGAATTGAAAGCGGGCAAAAGCGTTACGCACCCGACGTATGATTTTTCCACCTATTTAAGAAAGGACGAGTGGAAAAAAGTCCAACCAAAGCCCGTCATAATAATCGAAGGCATACTGCTTTTCGCAGTGCCGGAGATAGTCGACGAGCTCGATATAAAGATATACGTCGACACCGACGCGGACGTAAGGATATTGCGCCGCATCATGCGGGACGTCAACGAGCGAGGCAGAAGTTTGGAAAGCGTCGTTTCGCAGTATCTTGAAACGGCGAAACCCATGCACGAATATTTTATAGAGCCGTCCAAGCGCTGCGCGGATATCATCGTTCCCGAGGGCGGACGCAACGAGGTTGCGTTCGATATGATAGCGGGCGCCATTCGTCGGAAGATCAAAAACTGATTTATGGATAACGAACAAAACAAAGCGATAAAAGAATACGTCGTCGTCATCGGCGGGGCGAACGTCGATATGCTCGGCGTGCCGTTTCTGTCGCTTTCGAAAAACGATTCGGCGCCCGGAAAGCTTTCCGTCTCGTCGGGCGGAGTGGGGCGCAATATAACCGAAAATCTTGCCCGCCTCGGCGTGCCCGTCAAGTTCATTACGGCGTTCGGCAACGACGCAAGCGGCGTAAAACTGAAAAAAGAGCTTGAAGATCTCGGCGCGGATCTGTCGCTTTCTCTTTCGACTGACAAAGAGCCGACTTCGACGTATATCTGTTTAAGCGACGAGCACGGCGAAATGCAGTACGCGCTGTCCGATATGCGCATACTCGACAGGCTGAACGAAAGCTTTTTCAGCGACAAATTCGACGTTATAAACAAAGCTAAATGCGTCGTGCTCGATACCAATCTCGGGGATATTTTAGGATATCTCGTCAAACGGATAACCGCCCCGATATTCCTCGATACCGTGTCGGCGCAGAAGACGGAAAAATGCAGGAATTACGTTAAAGGCCTGTATTTCGTCAAGCCGAACGTGGTGGAAACGGAAGCGCTTTTAAACGTTAAGATAGTTACCGACGACGACGTGAAAAAAGCCGCCGAAAAGATACTTTCTCTCGGCAATAAAAACGTTATAATATCGCTCGGAGAAAAGGGCGCGTATTTTTCCGACGGCAAAAAAGAAGGGTTTTTGCCAAGTAAAAGCGACCTCGTGGTAAGCACGACGGGCGCGGGCGACGCGTTTATGGCGGCTGTCATATACGGCTATATCAAAGGTCTTTCGCTTGAAGAATGCGCGCAGCTTGGGCTCAAAGCTTCAAAAATAACCATATCGGACGAAAACACCGTCAGCAAAAACATAACGAAATTGAAAACAAATTAAAGAGGTCTATATGAAAATAAAAGTTTCGGACGAAGTGCGGGAGGCGCTTTTATCGGGGAAACCCGTTGTGGCGCTCGAATCCACTATAATTTCACACGGTATGCCTTATCCGAAAAACGTTCAGACCGCGCTCATGGTCGAGGACGTCATACGAAAAAACGGCGCCGTTCCCGCGACTATCGCCATAATAAAGGGCGTTCCCACCGTCGGTTGCTCCAAAGAAGATATCGAGCATCTCGGAAAAGCCGGACTTACGGTCACGAAAACGTCGAGAAGAGATATCCCCATAGTTGTCGCCAAAGAACTTGACGGCGCGACTACGGTGGCGGCAACGATGATCCTTGCCGAAAAGGCGGGCGTCAAGATATTCGCTACCGGCGGCATCGGCGGCGTGCACAGGGGCGCGGAAACGACTATGGATATCTCCGCCGACCTTGAAGAGCTTGCCAAAACCAACGTCAACGTCGTTTGTGCCGGAGCTAAGAGCATACTCGATCTAAAGCTGACGCTCGAATATCTTGAAACGAAGGGAGTTGAAGTCGTCGGCTATCAAACGGACGAGCTACCCGCGTTCTTCACGAGAAAGAGCGGCTTTAAAGTAAACTGCCGTATGGACGAGCCTGTCGAGATCGCCAAGGCCATAAACTGTAAGGATGAACTCGGCCTTGGCGGAGGCATACTTATAGTCAACCCCATACCGGAAGAGTATTCAATGGACCCCGAGTACATAGAAAAGGTCATAAAAGAGGCTATCGCCGACGCTGACGCAAAGGGCGTAAAGGGTAAGGAGATAACCCCGTTCCTTCTCGACAAGATACAAAAAGTCACGGGCGGTGAAAGCCTTGAAAGCAACATAAAACTCGTTTTGAACAACGCGAAGCTTGCGGCGCTTATAGCGACGGAACTTTCAAAGTTGCAATAAAGGGGGGGACAGTATGGACGTTAAAGATATTCTTTCGAAATGCGACCACACTCTTTTGAATCAGACGGCGACGTGGGAAGAGATCAAAGCTATCTGCGACGACGGGATAAAGTACAAAACGGCGTCGGTGTGTATCCCGCCGAGTTTCGTTAAAAGAGCAAAAGACTACGTCGGCGATAAACTCGTTATATGCACGGTCATAGGCTTCCCGAACGGCTACAATACTACCGAAACGAAGGTCTTCGAGACGACCGACGCTATAAAAAACGGTGCCGACGAAATAGATATGGTCATCAATATCGGCGAGCTCAAAGCAAAAAATTACGAGTTCGTCGAGGACGAAATAAAAAAGATCAAGTCCGCCTGCGGCGACAAAATATTAAAAGTCATCGTCGAGACATGCCTTTTGACGGACGAAGAAAAGATAAAAACGTGCGAGCTCGTCACAAACGCGGGCGCCGATTTTATCAAAACTTCCACGGGCTTTTCGAAGGCGGGCGCGACTTTTGACGATATCGAACTCTTTTCAAAACATATCGGTAAAAACGTAAAAATGAAGGCGGCGGGCGGTATTTCTTCCATAGAAGACGCCGAACGGTTTATAGATCTCGGCGCGTCGAGGCTCGGGACCAGCAGGATAGTGAAGATAGTCAAGTCTCAAGAAAAATAAGCCGTTATTAAGCTTAAACGAAATTTTTAAAAAAACAATAAAGAGGGGATAATATTATGTCGATTCCAACACCGCATATCACGGCTAAACTCGGTGATTTTGCCGATACCGTACTGATGCCGGGCGATCCGCTTCGCTCGAAATTCATTGCGGAAAACTTTCTTACGGACGCGGTATTAGTCAACAACGTCCGCGGGGTAAACGGCTACACGGGCTATTATAACGGCAAGCGCGTTTCGGTCATGGCGTCCGGTATGGGACAACCCGCTATCGGTATCTACTCGTACGAGCTTTTCAATTTTTACGACGTCAAGACCATAATCCGCATAGGTTCTTGCGGTTCGTTCGATAAGGATCTGCACGCAAAGGATATAATTATAGCTATGGGCGCCTGCACGAACGGAAACTACGCAAGTCAATACAAGCTTCCGGGGACTTTTGCCCCCATAGCCGATTTCGATCTCGTGAAAAGAGCCGCCGAGCTTTGCGAAAAAGAAGGCGTAAACTATAAAGTCGGCAATATTTTTTCGTCCGATATGTTTTACGACGACGCAAACAGCGGAATGGAATGGGCGAAGATGGGCGTTTTAGGCGTAGAAATGGAGTCGGCGGCGCTATATTGCAACGCGGCGCGCGCAGGTAAAAAGGCGCTTTGTATTTGCACCGTCAGCGACAGCTTCATTTACCCCGAAGAAAATACCACCGCGGAGGAAAGGCAGAATTCTTTTACCGCTATGATGCGTATTGCCCTCGAACTCGCGTAAATTACGGGTTTTTCGCAGTCGGACGGGCTTACCCTTAAAACGAGGAAGACGTTTATGAAGAGATTGTTTATCATAGTTCTCGACAGTATGGGCATAGGCGAACTGCCCGACGCTCATCTTTGGCACGACGAGGGGAGCAACACCCTCGGCGCGATAAGAAACGACAGTCATTTTTATTGCCCGAACCTTAAAAAGCTGGGACTTTTTAACATTGATTCGGTGGGCGGCGGCGTGGAAAAACCGTTGGCAAGCTTTGCGCGCCTTGCGGAAAAGTCTATGGGTAAAGACACCACTATAGGGCATTGGGAAATAGCCGGTATAGTGTCGCCGAAAGCGCTTCCCACCTACCCTGACGGATTTCCGAAAGAGATAATCGACGAGTTCGAGCGGCGCACGGGCAAAAAGACTTTATGCAATCTTCCTTATTCCGGCACCGAGGTCATAAAAGATTACGGCGAGGAAAGCATAAAAAGCGACAAACTCATCGTTTATACGTCGGCGGACAGCGTCTTCCAGATAGCCGCGCACGAGGATTTCGTGCCGGTGAAAGATCTTTATCGCTATTGCGAGATAGCGCGGGAGATACTTGTCGGCGAGCACGCCGTCGGAAGAGTAATCGCAAGGCCGTTTACGGGCGAATATCCTTTCGTAAGAACGGCCAACCGCCACGATTTTTCTCTCGAGCCGCAGGGCGAGACCATGCTCGATATTCTCAAAAAGAACGGGCTCGAAGTGCTTTCCGTCGGGAAGATCTACGATATTTTCGCGGGGAAAAGCACCGGTGAGCCGCATAGGACAACGAGCAACTTCAACGGTATGGAAGTCACTTTGGCTATGCAAAAGCAGGACTTCGAGGGGCTTTGTTTCGTCAATCTGGTGGACTTCGATATGAAGTACGGCCACAGAAACGATATTGCGGGCTACGCTTCGGCTATGACCGAGTTCGACGTTCAGCTCGCGGAATTTACGGCAAATATGAGAGAGCAAGACGTTCTTATCATTACGGCGGATCACGGCTGCGATCCCGCTACGCCTTCGACCGACCACTCGCGCGAATACGTGCCGATGATTATTTACGGCGCCGGTATAAAGGCGGGCGTGAACCTCGGCACGAGACAGTCTTTTTCCGATATCTCCGCCACCGTACTCGATTATTTCGGGTTGGATAAAGGCAACACCGCCGGAGAAAGCTTTTTAAAAGAAGTTGCAAAATAACGCGAACGAGGTGAGTTATGGATTATAAAGAGCTTATGGAAAAAGCCGAAAAAGCAAGAGAGTTTTCGTACGCCCCGTACTCTCACTTTAACGTGGGCGCGGCGCTTTTAGCTAAAAACGGCAAGGTGTTTACCGGCTGCAACATAGAAAACGCAACGTTCACGCCTACCGTTTGCGCCGAACGCACGGCGTTTTTCAAGGCGATAAGCGAAGGCGTCAGTAAGTTCGAGGCCCTCGCCATTTCGGGCGGAAAAGAAGGCGAACCCCCTTCGTTTTGCGCGCCCTGCGGAGTATGTCGGCAAGTCATGGCGGAATTTTGCGACGAAAATTTCAAACTCGTCTTAGGCACGAAAGAAAATTTCGGAGTCTACGGCCTAAACGATATCCTCCCCTTTGCTTTTACGAAAAAAGAACTGAAATAACAAACGAAAAAAACGACCGTCCCAAAGACGATCGTTTTTTTCGTTTGGTGGAGACGAATAGGCTCGCAGACGTTTCGGCAATGCATACCGCATTGATGGTTGCCTACGGCAACACCGAAAGTCATTATTATATAATTTGGCGCTCGCCGTGCTCGCGCATAGTTCGAGCCTATCCCATATTTTTCTACAAACAAAAAAACAGCCTGCAAAAGCAGACTGTTTTTTTGGTGGAGACGAATAGGCTCGAACTATCGACCTCTTGCATGTCAAGCAAGCGCTCTGACCAACTGGGCTACGCCTCCATATTATTTCCGACGCAAGTTCGGAAACGTTTTTTTGCCGTTTTTCGTTTTTTATATGACGAGCAAAAAGTGATGACGATTTTTCTTACAGATCGTCGATAAGTCTGCCTATAAGTCGATAAACGCAAGTTTTTATGGTTTACCAATCTTGGCGGTCGCTTATCTTGATGTCGTCGTAAAACTCGAAATAGCGTTTTTTGAAATCTTCCTGCGCCTTTTTATCTTTGGGCGCGGTCTGTTTTTTTACGTTTTTTTTGTCCTTGACGGGCGAAGTCTTTTTATCTTCGGTCATAGGAAAACTCAAGACTCGATCAGTTTTCTTCGGTCTTGCCCGTAACGTTTACGCCGTCGTAATAGCCGCACTTTTTGCAGACCTGATGCGAAGCTTTGAGCTCGTGGCACTGCGGGCATTCTACGAGATTGGCGCTGGTAGCTTTGTAGTTGTTTGCAAATCTCTTATTACCTCTTTGCTTAGAGACCTTTCTTTTCGGAACAGCCATTATTATACACCTTCCTTTATAAGATTTCACACCCGCAGTCGCCGTCGTTCAGGTTTTTGCCGCAAGATGGGCACAGACCTTTGCAATCTTCCTTGCAGAAAACGGCGTAGGGCATATCCGTCATGATCAATTCGTCGACCATATTACTTAAATCGATCTTATCGTGCAGGTAGCGGAAGCAATCTTCGTCGGGTTCGGGGTTCGTCATGCTCAAAAATCTCTCGTCAAAGTCTATCGTGAACGACTTATTTACGGGGGACAGGCATCTCGAACAGACCGTTTTGATACCGTAAGTTATCTTTCCGCTGACGAAAGCTTCGTCGTCGTAAACTTCCACGACGCCTTTTATCCGCGCGTCGCCGTCGAAACTCGATTGCGGCAGGGATAAAAGCCTGTTATCGGGGCTGAAAGAAAACTCGAAATCGCAAGTTTTCAAGCCCTTTTGTTTCAAAGCTTTTAAATCGATGATCATAAGGTCAGCTTAACAATTTTACAATACTTGAATAAATTTGTCAATTGTTTTTACGTTATATTTTTTATATAATTGTTTTTTTTATCGCATTCAGGTCGTTTTTTGCCCTTGCCGCGACTATTTTTAAGTTGGGATCGCCCGTTAGGATCGCCTTAAAACGCATGTCGTTTACGTTGACCGCTCTTATAAAATGCGGCGGGGCGCATAACGGGCAATGCCCCTATTAAAGTTTGGAAACTATTTCCGCGGTGTCGCGTGCGATAACGAGTTCTTCGTTGGTGGGGATTATGAGAACTTTTACTTTGCTGTTTTTACCGGTGATATCGCATATCCCGTCGGTGGGGTGAGCGTTCTTTTCCTCGTCGATGGAAACGCCCATATATTCGAGGTCTTCCACAACGCCGGCTCTTACCATTTCGTCGTGTTCGCCGATGCCCGCCGTGAAAACTATCGCGTCTACTCCGCCCATAGCCGCGGCGTAAGCGCCGACGTACTTTTTGCACGAATACGCGAATATATCGAGCGCAAGTTGCGCGCGATGGTTACCTTCTTTGGCGGCGTTGCGAAGATCGCGGAAGTCGCTCGAAACTCCCGAAACGCCCATAACGCCGGCTTTTTTGTTGCACATAAACAGCAGTTCGTGGATATCCATGCCCGTCTTATCCGAAAGATATTCCAAAATTGCAGGATCGAGATCGCCCGTGCGCGTTCCCATCGGCACGCCGCCGAGCGGGGTAAAGCTCATAGACGTATCGAAACACTTGCCGTTTTTTACCGCCGAAATGGACGAACCGTTGCCGAGGTGGCAGGTTATGACCTTAAAATTATTCAAGTCGGCGTTGAGATACTTCGCCGCTTCCTGCGAAACGAAACGATGGCTCGTGCCGTGAGCGCCGTAGCGGCGGACTTTGTACTTTTCGAGATATTCGTAAGGAAGCCCGTAAACGTAAGCTTTTTCGGGCATGGTCGCGTGGAACGCGGTGTCGAAAGTGGCTACCATCGGTACGTTGGGCATAACGGCTTTGCAGGCGTCCACGCCCATAATGTTGGCTTTTTGATGAAGGGGTGCGAGGTCGGCGTTGTTTAAGCAGACTTTTTTGACTTCGTCGTCGATGAGAACGGATCTGTCGTAATCCCCGCCGCTGTGAAGTATGCGGTGGCCTACCGCGTCTATCTCGCTCATATCCTTGATGGCGCCGTATTCTTTATCGACGAGAGCCGCGAGCATAAGCTCGATGGCCGCCTTATGCGTGGGCATATCCTTGTTGACGGTAACTTCTTTGCCGTTGGCTTTGTGCTTTAAGAATGAACCCGGGATACCTATTCTTTCGCAACCGCCTTTGGCGATGGCTTTTTCCGTTTCCATATCTATAAGTTGATATTTGAGTGAAGAGCTGCCTGCGTTGATGACCAAAACTTTCATAAACGTGTTTCCTTTTATGTCCTTATAATTATTTTATAATTGAACGGCGAACTGCGCGTTGCGAGTCGCCGACGGTTATGCGCTATATAAAGCGACGCGTCGTTACCACTTGATCTCCGTCTGTAAGCAGGTAACGGCTACGGCGACGTAGATATCTTCCCACTTGCACCCGCGGGACAAGTCGTTTATCGGTTTATTAAAGCCCTGACAGAGCGGACCTACCGCCATAAATCCGCCCAGACGTTCGGTCATCTTGTAACAGGTGTTGCCGCAGTCGAGGTCGGGGAATACTATGACGTTTGCGTGTCCCGCGACGGGGGAACCGGGCGCTTTCATGGCGCCTACCGAAGGAACGATAGCCGAGTCAAACTGCAATTCTCCGTCCGCGGTCACGTCGGGGGCTATTTCTTTGAACTTATTGAACGCTGCGACGACTTTTTCAACGTCCGCATGGCGCGCGCTGCCTTTCGTCGAGTGGGAGATGAACGCAACTCTCGGTTCGACGCCGATAAGGATTTTACAATGCCTTGCGGCGGCAAGCGCGATATATGCGAGCTTTTCGGGATCGGGGTTTTGTTCGAGGCCGGTATCGGCGTAGATGTAAGCGCCGTCCTCGCAAAGGGGATGACCGCCTTCGGGAGCTATCATCAGCGAGCAAGAAGAAACGAGAGGCATCGTGGGCGCGGCTTTTATAACCTGTAGCCCCGGTCTTAAGGTGTTGGCCGTGGAGTGGCAAGCGCCGGAGACCATACCGTCCGCGTCGCCGTTTGCGAGCATACAGGCGCCGTACATGGCGTAATCTTTCAAAATGGCGGCTTTTGCTTCTGAAACGTCGCTGTATTCGGGAAGCCCCGTCTTTTTACTTATCTTGCCGAGACGTTTGTTGTACAGTATCTCCGCATAAACGTCGGTTTTTTCGTAAACGTTGGGATCTACGATATTAACGCCTTCGAGCGATATTTCGGGGTTAGCCGCCTTTATTTCTTCGGGGTTGCCTAAAAGCGTTATTCTCGCAAAGCCTTTTTCGGCTACGGCTGATGCCGCTTTAACGACTCGCTTGTCCTCGCCTTCGGGGAGCACTATGTTTTTGTCGAGCTTTGCCGCTCTTTCGATGATACCGTCAACTATCTTGTTCATAAAAGATCTCCTGATTTGATATACTGAAAAAATTATTGCCGAAAGCCTTGAATTTTTGCCCGATATATATTACAATGTATGTGCGGGCACGGTTTTGCTTTCGCGCCGTTTGACGGGCACGCCGTCCACAATTTATTATTATAGAATAATTTAATAAAAATGTAAAGGGAGTTTTCGCTTTTTTTAAGAAAATCCCGAAAGATATATTTTCTTACGACCGTCGGGGCGCGTCCCGAAAGTGGTGAAATCTATGGATCTATCTGTTGCCGTTGCGGAATTCAATCCGCTGCATAACGGACACAAACTTTTGCTTGAACGTATGAAAAGCTGCGGCGACGCAGCAGCCGTCGTTATGAGCGGCGATTTTTGCCAAAGAGGCGAAGCCGCGGTGCTCGATAAATATACCCGCGCAAAACACGCCGTTTTGGCGGGGGCGGATATAGTTTTCGAGCTTCCGACGGTGTTTTCCGTGGCGCCCGCGGAGATATTCGCAAAAGGCGCGATCAAGCTTTTAAGCTCTCTTCGCGGAAAAAAGACGCTGTTTTTCGGTACGGAAACGGGTGAAAGGAGCGATTTTATCGACCTTGCCGAAGTTACTTCTGTCGAGACCAAGGCGTTTAAAGAGACGCTTAAAAACGAGCTGTCGGCGGGGCATCCGTACGCTCTTGCGAGGGTGAACGCCATAAAAGCCACGACGGAAAACGTCGATTTCGGCGTTCTCGATAATCCCAACGCCGTTTTGGGGCTTGAATACGCCCGCGCAATAAAATATTTCGGCTCGGATATGGATATCCGCCCTATAAAAAGAGACGTGCGCCACGACGGCGACGAGATAAAAGGCAATATCTGTTCGGCGCTTGCCGTGCGCAAGGCCGTTGCCGACGGACAAAAAAAGAACGTAAAAAAATTCGTGCCGCAATTCGTTTACGACGACCTGCCGCCTTCTTTGCCGCGCTTTGACGATATAGTTTTGTTCAAGCTTTTGGAAACGAGCGCAAAACGGTTGAAGGAAATCACCGATTGTACGGAAGGTCTCGAAAACAGGATAAAGGCTTTCGCGGTCGGCGCGGGGAGCTTGAACGAGCTTATCGATAAACTCGAAACGCGCAGATATACGCGGGCAAGGCTCCAACGGATAATCACTGCGAATATGCTCGGCATAACGAGTGCATTCACCGAAAAGTGCTTAAAAGGAGATCTGTATCTTCGCGTCCTTGCCGTCGCCGAAGAAAAAAAGAACCTGCTTTCGGAACTCAACTGTACCAAAAACAAGTTGGTCGTAAGAAAGTCGGACACCGACAAACTGAGCGGCGTCGCCTTGGAAAGTTTTGAGCTCGACGCCTTCGCAAACGACGTTTTCGGACTTATCCGCGGGAAAAAGACCAACGCCTACGAAGTAAGGATAATATCGCGATAATCGACTTATAGGCGCACTTTTCATATATTTTCTATTAATAAAGAAAAGAAAAACGCTGCCGCAGACTATAAACCGTCGCGGCAGCGTCGGCCCGCATTCCGCCGATATCTATATCCCGCCTCGCGTTCAAGCGTTTCGTAAAATTCGTAAAACGGGATATATGCCGTTACGGCGTTGACGGGCAGACAGAATAACGATCATTCCGCGTCTTTGGCGGAAAAAGAATCGCAACAGGTGCAGTCGGTGCAGTCTTTGGTTATCTTTATTTTATTAAGACAGCAACCGTACCCGTTGACGTTGTGCTTGCAAGTACAAACGTCGCAATTGACCGAATTGTTGTGTAATTCCATTCTGACCTCCGTTTTCGGGTAACCGATGACAATATTATGTGAAATATTATGAATAAAATACCGCCCAATCGGTTGACAAGCTTAAAAATATGGTATAAAATATAATTCGACAACGCTTGAGGGGGGTTTTATGAAGGTCATTCTTCTTGCCGACGTGAAAGGCACCGGAAAGCAAGGCGATATCGTCGAAGTATCCGACGGGTTCGCCCGCAATATGCTTTTTAAGAAAAAACTCGCCAAACAAGCCACGAGCGAAGAAGTAAACAGTCTGAATATCAAAAAGCAGGCTGAAGAATTTCACCGCCGTGAGGAAATAAGTCGTCTTACGGCTCTTTCCAAAGAACTTAACGGGAAAGAGGTGACCTGTCTTGCCAAATGCGGCGAAACGGGTAAGATATTCGGTTCCGTCACAAGCGAAAACGTTTCTGCGGCACTGAAAAATATCGGTTACGATATCGATAAAAAGAAGATCGTTTTTGACAACGTGAAGCAACTCGGCGATTACGATGTTGAAATCAAGCTCTTATCCGGAGTACCTTGTAAAATAAAGCTTCACGTGGTCAAAGCATGAACGACGAAAAAAATAAAATTATCGTAGAAGAGGAGATAGAAGCCAATATCTCCGAAAGCGTAATAGATCTAAGCGAAGAAGTAATACAAAGCGAAGAAGAGCATAAGGAAGTGATCCCCAATTCCGACGAGGCCCCCAAAACCAAGTCGTTTTCTAAAAAAGCTCTCTTAACTATATTATTTATTCTTTTGAACGCCGTTGCCATCATGGCGACCGCTCTGATGGATTTCGGAGGGGACAGGCAGATAGAGCCTATCGGTACCGTAATGGGTACTTTCCTTGATAATTGGCTTTACGGCGCTATTGCGATAGGTCTTTTCTTTCTGGCGCTCATTTGCGAAGGCTCAAAGCGTGCGGTCTTATTGACGGCGTCGCTTAAACACAAGGGCCTTTTCAAACTCGGCATCAATACCGCGGTAATTTCAAAGTATTACGATTATATCACTCCGTTCGGTACGGGCGGTCAGCCGATGGAGATCTATTATATGCGTAAAAAGGGCGTTCCCGGCTCGATCGCTTCGGGAATAACGATAACCTGTTACGCGCTCGGATTGTTCGCGACCGTATTTATTACCCTTATAATGATCATCTGGAAAGGCTTTTTGGGCGTTTCGACGGTGATCGAAATAATGGCGATAATCGGTCTTGTCGCAAACATCTTCGTTCCGCTCGGAGTTCTGGTGTTTTCCATAATGCCCAAGGTTGGCGACTTCCTTGCAAAACTCGTTTCCAAGATACTCGGCGTGTTCCACTTGGCGAAGAATACCGAAAAATTCAGAGAAAACGCCGTAAACAGCATTAAAGAATATGCAAGTTGCATAATTTATTTTTTCGGTAAATATAGTTTCGCAACTTTGCTTGTCTTTTTGCTCGGAATGTGCTATAATATAGCTATCTATTCCGTTCCGTACTTTATTATAAGGCTTTGCGGTGTGTCCGCCGAACAGATCGACTACTTTACGGTCTTTACGCTTTGCCTTATTTGTTTCAGTACGATCACGATAATACCCACTCCCGGCAATTCCGGCGCGGCGGAAATATCGTTTTATTCCATCTTTTCGTCGTATCTTGCTTCGCTCGGCGCAGGCGTTCTGTTTTGGGGCGTTTTGAGTTGGAGAATAGTTACTTACTATTTGTTCATTCTTTCGGGCATCGTGCTTATGATAGTCGAAAAGATCATCGGCAAAAGGCACCACGCCGATCTCGAACGGCGCGACGGGTTCGGTCATACGACTAAACCTGCGTCGGATAGCGACTCGGCCGACGACGCTTCCAAAGAAATATCCGCGTCCGAAAGCGACGGCGATTTTCCCCCTGCCGATTATTCGGAAGGCGAGTCGTAAAACGGTTTTTATCACAAGCAAACAATAAAATTTAATATACGGTATCGGTTTATCCGATATCACATCGGGGTGTAGCGCAGTTTGGTAGCGCGCTTGAATGGGGTTCAAGAGGCCGCAAGTTCGATTCTTGTCACTCCGACCAAAAGATGAGGGTTGCATTTGCTGCCCTCATCTTTTGTCGTAGTGACAAAAGCCGCATTCGCGACTTTTGCAATTCATTCAAGCGCGCTGCCAAACCCACACGCGTAAGCGGGAGCCGCGCAAAAAAGCAAAATCGACAGGGTTTTGGCTTTTTTCTTTACCTGCTTGCAAATTCAGCCATTTTTTGGCTATTTGCTTGTATATTTTTTTTCTGTTAATACCGTTTCTTCGTCCCTTAATCCGTTTATTATTTCGGCATAGAAATCGTAAAACGGGAACAGCTTGATTTGTCTTGTTTGTTCCATTAATACCTCCCAAATTTTATTTTTGCCGTCGTTTACAGACTGTCGGCACGTCTTTAAGTCAACGCATAGGCAACACCTCCTTTGCTTTATTATCAATGCCCCCAATATACCAAGGACACGAAATCGGAAAATACAACCTTTTTCACGAAAAAATCATTATCAATCTTTCGATGAAAAAAGAACCACTCAATAGGTAGCCGGCGAGAAAGGGCAAAAAGTTGCGCTCTTTTCATAAAATGTCGTTTTGCTTTAGCAACTTGTTATTATCGGAAGTCTCCACCAATAGGTAGCCGGTGAAAAAGGCTTTTTTTACAACTATTTTTAAAAAAATCTTCATAATAAAATAGTTTCCTTAAGTGTTATCTGGAAGAAATGGTAAAAGCCCACGCCGAAATAATAATTATCCTTTCACTTAAAAGGGTGATTTTCAGACAAAAGTCAAGGTTGAAATGCAAAAAAATTGCCATTCAATAATAAAGTTGAAAAAACCAGCTTTTGTCGATATCAATACTTTTTATCCGAAGCTGAAACGAGTTTAAAGCTCATACAATATAATTTTACGAGTTACAAATAACCAAAACAACGTTTCAAACATATATATCAACTAACAGAATATATATATTTATTTATAATTACTTGACGAACCAAGATGCTTTTGCTATAATTAAAAAAATAGTGAAATAGTATAAGGTTAGATTAATGTTTATAAAATGCGACGATTTAAAACCGTTTGACCACAAAGTATATTTGGCTTCTCCGACTATGCATGGGGAAGAACTTAAGTATATGACGGAGGCCTTTGACACGAATTGGATGTCGACGGTAGGAAAAAATATAGATGAAGTTGAACGTATCGCAGCGGAAAAGGTTGGCGTCAAATATGCTGTCGGTCTTTGCAACTGTACTTCCGCGCTTCACCTTTGTTGTAAGTTTGCCGGAGAAAGACTTTACGGCAAACCGACTATCGGTCACGGTGCGTTAGAGGGGAAGAGAGTATTCTGCTCCGATATGACTTTTGACGCAACTTTGAATCCCGTTGTTTACGAGGGTGGTATTCCCGTTTTCATCGATACCGAAGAAGAATCCTGGAATATGGATCCCGTGGCACTTGAAAAAGCCTTCGAACTGTATCCCGACGTTAAACTCGTTGTATGTGCCGAACTATACGGCTTTCCCGGAAGAATTGATTTAATCAAGGAAATCTGTGAAAAGCAAGGGGCACTTTTGATCGAAGATGCTGCCGAAGCTATGGGGGCAACACTTAACGGTAAACAATGCGGCTCGTTTGGCGATTATGCCGCGATAAGTTATAACGGAAACAAGATCATTACCGGTTCAGCCGGTGGGTGTCTGTTGACGAAAGATTTAGAAGTTGCAAATAAAGCTCGCAAGTGGTCAACGCAGGCAAGAGAAAACGCCCCTTGGTATCAGCACGAAGAGGTCGGCTACAATTATAGAATGAGTAACGTTATCGCAGGCGTTATTCGTGGACAATACAATTATCTCGAAGAGCATATCGAACAAAAGAGAGTTATTTACTATAGATATGCCGAAGGTTTAAAAGGCTTGCCTGTTAAGATGAATCCTATTACCGACGGAACGGAGCCAAATTATTGGTTGAGTTGCTTGATCATCGACAAAGATTATATGTGCAAACAAGTCAGGGACGACTCAAAAGCGCTTTACGTAAAAGAAAAAGGTAAAACTTGCCCTACCGAGATTTTAGAAGCAATAGCTACTTTGAATGCGGAAGGTCGTCCGATTTGGAAACCTATGCATATGCAACCGATGTACAGAATGCACGAATGCGTCGGCAGAGACGGAACGATTCGTTGCAGAACAAACGCCTATATTGCAGGCGGGGTCAAAGACGTTGGCGCGGATATTTTTGAAAGAGGGTGCTGCTTGCCGTCGGATAACAAAATGACCGCCGAAGAGCAAGATAAGATCATCGAAACGATCAAGAGGTGTTTTGATTGATGAAGTGGTATTGGATAGTTTTGATATGCGTCGGATCGGTAGCCTCCTGGGTGATTTTTTCCGCCGTGTTATATAAACCATTCTTCAAGCGATTTTACGATATCGTTCTATCTTTTCTCGCGATGATGGTCTTATCGCCGCTTCTGTTGATTTTAACTATTATTGGCGCTATTGCGATGAAGGGTAATCCATTCTTTACCCAATTGAGACCAGGCAAGAAAAACAAAAAAACCGGTCAAGAAAAGATTTTCAAACTGATCAAGTTCCGCACAATGTCCAATGCGAAAGACGAAAACGGCAATCTTTTACCCGATGAAGTCCGTTTGAACAAATACGGGAAATTTTTGCGCTCGACTTCACTTGATGAAATCCCCGAACTATTGAATATTTTTGTTGGTGATTTGTCTATCGTTGGACCACGACCGCAACTTGTCCGCGATATGGTTTTTATGACCGATGAGCAAAGACGCCGTCACGACGTAAGACAAGGGTTGACCGGGCTTGCTCAATGTAGCGGCAGAAACAACATGACTTGGGAACAAAAATTTGCTTACGATCTTGAATATGTATCCAATATAACGCTTTTTGGCGACATAAAAATATTGTTTAAAACAGTTTTTAAAGTATTAAAGCGTGACGGTATCAATGAGGACGGGCTGGCGACCGCCGAAGATTACGGAGACTATCTTTTAAGTAACTGGCGCGTTTCAAAAGAAGAATATGACGCTTTGCAAGAAAAAGCAAAAGTTATTATAAATAAGGGGTTTTGATTTATGACCGAAATGTTTTCCGTTGCTATGTGTGTATATGGCGGTGATGATCCGCAATGGTTCGACAGAGCGTTGGAAAGCGTGACCGTAGGACAAATCGTCAAACCGAAAGAAATAGTTCTTGTCGTTGACGGACCTATACCGGAGACTATAGAAACCGTTATCGAAAAGTACAATGACTTATTCCAAGGCTTGCAAATAGATTTTAAAATCGTTCGCTTCGAAACAAACCAAGGGCACGGGAATGCCCGCAGAGCAAGCGTAGATAATTCAAGCTACGATATTGTTGCGTTAATGGATGCCGATGACGTTTCTTTCGAAAACAGATTCAAATTGCAGATAGAGCTTTTAAAAGAAAAAAACGTAGATGTTTGCGGTGGATATATTTCCGAATTTATCGGAGAAGAGAATAATATCGTTTCCTACAGGAAAACGCCTTTTGAAAATAAAGATATCGTCGAGTATGCGAAATCAAGATGTCCGATGAATCAGGTCACGGTTATGTTTCGAAAGGAAGCGTATTATAAAGCCGGTGGTTATATAGATTGGTTTTGGGAAGAAGATTATTATCTATGGCTCAGAATGATAAAGAACGGAGCGACCTTTGCAAATGTCGAAGAAGTCCTCGTGAACGTCAGAGTCGGCGAAGATATGTATAAAAGACGCGGTGGCTTAAAGTACTATAAAAGCGAAAAAAAATTGCAGAAATATATGTTGAAAGAACATTTTATAGGCTTCCCTAAATATGTTGTCAACTGTTTAAAGAGATTTATCGTTCAGGTGCTTTTGCCTAATAAAATAAGAGGCTGGGTATTTAAGAAATTCGCGAGGTCATAAATAGTGAAAAAGTATAAAATTGGTTATACGGCTGGTGTATATGATATGTTTCATATAGGTCACTTGAATGTGATCAGAAATGCAAAAGATAGTTGTGAATTTTTGATAGTAGGAGTGTCTACGGATGAGGTCGTTAAAAAAAATAAAAACAAGAAGCCGATAATTCCTTTTAACGAACGTATTGCAATCGTTGAAGCTATCAGATACGTTGATAAAGCGATACCTCAAGAAAGATACGACATTGAAGGCAAAATCAAAACAGTGAAAGAAAATAATATCGATGTAATGTTTGTTGGGTCGGATTGGCAAGGAACAGAGAAGTGGAACAAAATAGAAGAAGAGCTTTCAAAAATCGGATGTGAGGTCGTGTATTTGCCTCATACCGAAGGGATTTCGTCCACTGCCTTGCGAGAGAGGTTAAAGAAATGATTTTCGTTTACAGGAAATGGAATGATTTTTGCAAAAAACTGAAAGAAAGATCGATATTGAGCATTCCTGCAAAAGAAGTTACGAAAGATCTCGATAGTTATCTTGTCTTAAAACACGATGTAGAAACCAATGTGAAAAAGGCGCTTAAAATGGCGAAAATAGAACACAAATACGGTCATCGCGGATCGTATTATGTTCAAGCTTATTTAATGAACGATGATGGAAATATTGAAATGCTTAAAGAAATGCAAAGCATGGGGCATGAGATTTCCTATCACTATGATGTAATGGATAGCTCAAAGGGTGACATAGAAAAAGCAAAATTGGAATTTCAAAAAAACAAAAAGATATTTGAAGAAAACGGCTTCAATTTAAGTACCGTCTGTCAGCATGGTAATCCGCTTATAGAAAGAGTCGGATATACTTCTAACAGGGATTTTTTTAGAAATGAAAGTGTTAGGATGCTGTATCCCGATTTATCTGACATAATGGTCAATTTTAAATCGGATAGAGAGACCGATTATTTGTATTATTCCGACGCCGGAAGAAAATTCAAGTTAATATATGATCCTTTATTCAATGATGTAGTGAATAGTAATGATAAAAACATCCCATATAATAATCTTGTTAATTTGGGAAAAGTAATCGATAAAGAGGGTAGATATATAATAAGCACTCATCCTCATAGATGGTGTTCTTCAGCTATTATTTATGAGTTGAAAAATATAGTATTTAAGATTATAAAAGTAATCGCTAGATTATTATATAAGATCCCGTTCATGAAAAAGTTTATGGGCAAATATTATTATTTAGCCAAAAAGATTTAGGTGATAGTTTCATGGAATCAGATAAAAACATACGCGCCGTTCAGATGAAGATCCTCGAGATTATGAAATATATCGATTCGTTATGCCGTAAGCATTCAATAACGTATTTTATTATGGGGGGGACCGCTTTAGGAGCGATAAGGCATGGCGGTTTCATTCCGTGGGATGATGATCTTGATATTTTTATGACGCCTTCCGAATATGCGAAATTCAAAGATGTTTTTGAGAAAGAAAACAGCGATAAGTTTATTCTTCAGGAATGGAGAACAACAGAAAAGTATCTTGAATATACCCTATATCTATAGAAACGGAAACGTGCGCGTGACATTCGATATGAATATGTCATCATCGTCGTCTATATGTGACTTTCTGAATGTGGATATACCAAAACGACCGATCATGCCTACGGGACAGCATCTATTAGAAGTAAAATTCGACGAATATCTGCCCGATTATATCTATCATTCGTTGAATCTTGGCGATTTACGACAAACAGCATATTCAAAATATTATTTATGTAGAAAATACGCATTTAAGGAGAATTAATTATGTCATTTTCGGATATTTTTAAAAAATCTTTTTTAGAAGGATTCAGCGGCGACGATATCAATATTTATACTGCAGTGATATCAATGCTTATTACTTGCGCTATTGCGCTGTACATATTTTTTATCTATCGTGTCGTAACGAGAAAGACGTTCTATTCCAAAACTTTCAATATTTCACTTGCAGCAATATCGATTATAACGTCTTCTGTAATTTTAACCATCCAGTCTAGTATAGTTGTTTCGCTCGGTATGGTCGGAGCTCTTTCGATTGTCCGTTTTCGTACAGCGATAAAGGATCCAATGGATCTCGTGTTTCTATTTTGGTCCATTGTTGTCGGTATCATCTGTGGGGTTGGACTTGCCGAAATAGCTATTTTGCTTAGCATAGTTATTACTATTTTGATATTTGTTTTAAATAAGCTTCCCGTAGCAAAAGCGCCGTTAATGCTCGTAATAAATTCAAATGATCTGAATGCGGAGAACGCCATTCTCGAAGTAGTCGGTAAATACGCAAAACATTACACCGTCAAATCGCGTAATATGACACAATCTTCTCTTGATATGATAGTCGAATTGAGAACGGCGGCGGGTAGCGAATTGTTAAAAGAAATACTTGCTTTGAACGGCATCAACACGGCTTCGCTTCTTTCTCATGACGGTGAAGTTACCTTTTAATGAGGTGTGGAGATGTTTAAAAACAACGGAAAGATAAAATTATTGATAATAGTCGGGACGAGACCGGAGATCATAAGGCTTGCGGCGGTAATTAATAAGTGCCGCGAGTATTTCGATTGCGTGCTTGCTCATACCGGGCAGAATTATGATTACACGCTTAATGGGATATTCTTTAAAGATCTGTCGATAGCCGACCCCGACGTGTATATGAACGCGGTCGGTAAAGATCTTGGAGAAACTATGGGCAACATAATAGCTAAATCATATCAGCTTATGGTAGAGATAAAGCCCGACGCCGTGCTTGTTCTCGGCGATACGAACTCCTGTCTGTCGGTCATCGGGGCAAAGAGGCTTCATATCCCAATCTTCCATATGGAAGCGGGCAACCGTTGCAAGGACGAGTGCTTGCCGGAAGAAACAAACCGTCGTATCGTTGATATTATCTCCGACGTTAACCTCGCGTACAGCGAGCACGCAAGGAGATATCTCGCCGACTGCGGACTGCCGAAAGAGCGCACATACGTTACGGGTAGCCCTATGGCGGAAGTTTTGCACAACAACCTTGATAAGATCGAAGCGAGCGATATTCACAAACGCTTGGGTCTTGAAAAGGGAAAATATATCCTTCTGTCGGCGCACAGGGAGGAAAACATCGACACCGAAAAGAACTTTTTATCACTCTTTAATGCTATTAACAAGATGGCTGAAAAGTACGATATGCCCATTCTTTACAGTTGCCATCCGCGCTCGAGAAATATGCTTGAAAAACGCGGCTTTAAGCTCGATAATCGCGTTATACGCCACGATCCGCTCGGCTTCCACGACTATAACTGCCTGCAGATGAACGCTTTTTGCGTGGTTTCGGACAGCGGCACTTTACCTGAAGAAAGCAGCTTTTTCACGAGCATAGGTAAGCCCTTCCCTGCGGTTTGCATAAGAACTTCTACCGAGCGTCCCGAGGCTTTGGACAAGGCTTGTTTCATACTTGCCGGCATTGACGAAAAAGGGCTTTTGCAAGCTGTTGAAACGGCGGTCGAACTCAATAAAAACGGGCAATACGGCATCCCCGTTCCCGATTACGTTGACGAAAACGTTTCGACCAAGGTCGTCAAGATAATTCAATCCTACGTCGGTGTAGTCAATAAAATGGTTTGGAGAAAGTATTAATTTAAGGTAAGCAAGAAATGACTCTGGCGGAAACGATGTTTTGCCTTATCCGTAATGAGATAACAGGCGAAGCATTACCTGATAATATCGAATACGACTTGGAAAAGCTTATCGGTTTATCGAAAAGCCATGATTTGGCGCATCTCATAGCAGATGCGCTTATTCGTAATGCTGTTATCGACACTACGTATAGTGATTATAAAAACATAAAACAGGAAAAACTGAGGGCGATCTATCGCGAGGTCCAACGAACGTATACTTATGAGAAGATAATAAATGCGTTTTCGTCGGACAAGATCGAATTCGTTCCGTTAAAGGGAATATTGATCCGTGATCTGTACCCCGAGCCTTGGATGCGATCGAGTTGCGATATCGACATTCTCGTTCACGAAAACGATATCGAACGCGCTAAAAATTCACTTATAAATGAAGGATTTACTACCGATAACAGAATAAATTATCACGATATCCATTTTTATCTTGATAACGTTCATCTCGAATTGCATCATAATATTTGTGAGAATAACGAACAATTAGATAGGCTTTTGTCGAAAGTCTGGGACAATATTGAACCTGTTAGCGGCGTTGAATACCGAGAAAACAAAGAGTTTTTTGCTTTTCATCACGTTGCGCACATGGCTTATCATTTTCTTGCGGGTGGGTGCGGAATAAGACCTTTTATAGATCTGTGGTTGATGCGCCAAAAGCAATTTTATGACGATAACGGGCTTATAGCCCTACTTAATGAATGTGAGCTCGTTCCGTTTTATGATGCCGTTTGCGATCTGATCGACGTTTGGTTTGGAAACAAAGAGCATACCGAGCTTACGCAAGCAATGAATGATTACGTTATATCGGGCGGAGTCTACGGCAACAAAAAAAACAGTGAAACGATAGGGATCGCACAGAATAACGAAAGTAAAGCGAAATATCTTTTTACATTGGCATTTTTGCCGTATGAAAATATGTGCGTTCTTTATCCGTCGTTAAGAAAACACAAGATACTTCTGCCTTTTTGTTATATACATAGGATTTTTTACAAGCTATTTGGGAAAGACAAAAAAAGAGTAAGAAATCGGATCCAAAATATAAAACAACGTGATGCCGATGACGTAAAGGGGAAGGCAGGGCTTTTAAAAGAATTGAATTTAAAATGATAACGGCTTAAAATTATAAGAGCAAAACATATTACAAATAAAAAAGTCGGGATTTTGTATCAACAAATCCCGGCTTTTATCAAATTTGCGTAAACGTATTGAATAATGCGGAAATATGTGTTATAATATTCGTGAACGGCAAGTTTACGAAATAAGCGCGTAAAAGCGGCCGAAATCGTTGAATAAAGGTGAAAAAATGAAAGAAAAGAAAGAGATCCCGACGGATGTTCGGGAAAAGATAAACGCTCTGCTTGACGAAAGCACTTCCGAGTGGAACATGCAGGAAAAGAACATAATGTATAAAGCTTTACGCGAAAAGTTCGGCGAAGAGGTCGACGAGCTTATCGCAAAGAACGTGGGTATGCGCACTTACGGAACTTTTGAAAAGATATCCGAGCTTTTAAACGACGATTCTCTCGAAACGTTCATACAGCTTTTGTTCGATCCGCTACCCGAAATGGGCTGGAAGATGGAAGAAAAGGACGAAGGCGGCAAGTATTATCGAAAGATAACGTACTGTCCAAAGTGCGAAATGGCGAAAAAGCTGGGCGCGGAGAAACTGATGTATCTTCTCGCGTGCTGTACCGACCACTATTCTTCCACGGGTTTCAATAAAAAAATCCGCTTTGACAGGAACACGACGCTTATGGAAGGCGGGCCGTGTTGCGACTTCTGCTTTTATATGGCAAAAGACGAAGAAAACTGACGCTTTTTACTTTTTTAAAAAAATCAAGACGGCGGGGAGGATCGCCGTCTTTTTTTGCGCCAAGAAGTTACTTTTGGTATATCAAATAGCGAATAATGACTATTTTCGGCGGGCGAATTATGTGATATAATCAATTTGTAAAACGGCGGTTCGGCTTTGAAAAAGGCGCGGAAAAACGAATTTATTCTAAAAAAACGCGTTTTTTAAAAGTCGTCGCCATAAATAAAAAAGGAGTGTAAATTATGGCAAAGAAGACAAAACTACTTATTACTTCGGTTTTGGCGCTGGCGCTCACGTTATCGTTGACGCTGGCGGCTACGCTTACTTTTGGTAAGACCGATCCCGTTCACGCCGAAGGCAGCCTTATTTATCGGCTGGACTTTTCCGACGCCGAAAACCGCGGAGCCAACTCGGCGGGCACGGAGATAGAGGGCGCCACCTTCTATGGCAATCCGACCTATACGGATAACGCCGTCAAAGGCAAAACGGCGATAAATCTTCCGGGCGGCGCGGTAAGGACCAATTACTTCACGCTTCCGAAAGAAACGCTTGATTACGAGACCTTGACGCTTGCTTTTTGGGCGAAGATCCCCACCGACGTTACCGGTTGGGCGAGAATGGTCGAGATAAACAACGGTTACGGCGGCCGTGGCAACCTCTGCGCGCTCGCGATGATGCCTTACGCGCCCAATTATTATAACGGGCTTTACGTTTACAGCGTGAAACACGAAGCCTATTACGGCAACGGCACCAACGAAAACCTCGTATTCCAAGGCGCCGATCCCACCGCTAACGGCAACACGCCGAAAAACCCGAATATCCTGCCCGTTTACGACGCCTGGACGCATTATGCGTACGAGCTCACTCCGACCGCGTTTAAAATTTACCAGAACGGCTATCTCATTTTCGAGGCGGCGGGCGAATTTGCAGGCAACGAATATTATTCGGACAGCGCCATGATAGTTTTCGGCGCGACTGTCTGTTCCTGGTTAGGCGACGGCGATATGAAGGTCTCTCTCGCCGACATAAGACTTTATGACTACGCGCTCGACGAATCGCAGTTAAAGAGCGAATACGCGCTCGATTACACCGATTTTCTTACCACGCATTATGATTTCGAGAACGGTACTGCCGAAAGCGTCCGCGGATATAACGGCACGCTTGAAAACACGGCTTCCGTCATAAATGACGCCGAAAAGGGCAACGTATTATATATCGACGGCGCGCAGGGCGGTTCGGACGCTTCCACCCGTTCGGCTATGACCGTACCTTTGAAAACTATCGCAGGTCACGACCGGATAACCATTTCGATGGACACGTATATAAATTCGGAAACGGCAAGTTACACGAGATTGTTCGAGTTTGCTCCTATCCAAGGACGTAAGCTCGAAATGTACGCAAAATGGGGCGGAAGCACGACGATGCTCCTTAAATTCTCCAACTGTTCGGAAACGCCGAGAGATAAAAGCGTTTCCGTAAACGGCGTGTTCAACAGGTGGATGAATATAACCGTTTCCATAACCAACACTACGGCAAAATTCTATATCGACGGCTATCTCGTAGGCGAAAACACCGTTGATTTCGAATATTATAACTCCACTTTCTGGGAAAATGTGGGAAGTATGAACTTCGGCAGAACGCTGTTCTGGAACGACGGCCCGCTCACGGGTATGATAGACAATATCGATATCTATTCCGTAGCTTTGACCGAAAGAGAAGTTATGAAGGCTCACGGCATAATAACCGTTGACGACGACGCCGAAGCGGTAGCTTCCGAAAAAGAAAAGCTGACCGTCGATTATACGAGCGGCGCCGCGAGAGTAGACCTCCCCGCTTATGCCGGCGAAGGCGTCAAGCTTACCTGGGTTTCCGACAACGCCGACGTGCTTGCAAACGACGGTACGATAGTACCTCCTGTATTCAACACACAAGTATCGCTTACCGCGACGCTTACAAGAGGTGACGTTACTATGACAAAACAATTCGTATTGGATATTCCCGCAAGGGAAGTCGTCGATCATTCGCTTTATCACGGCACCGCGCTCGACGAAGTGACTTTCGAACAGGGCGGATATTACGACGGACTTATGAGGACCAACCTTGACTATATGATGTCTCTCGACGCCGATCGTTTGCTTTACAACTATCGTCGTATCGCGGGGCTCGACACTCTCGGAGCCGTAGGCTACGGTGCGTGGATATCGTCTGCGGGCGGCGGCGCAGGTCAGTTCGAAGCGCATTTGGTCTTGTCTCTCGCAAAAGCCGCTATTTCCGTTCCCGATTACTCTTACAACGGCGAAACGATAGAGGAAAGAATGACGTATATGCTTACCGAAATGGCAAAATGTCAGAAAGCTTACGCTACGGCTCATCCGAGCGAGGCGGGCTATTTCGGAGCGGCTTCGATAGATCAGTTTTATGCCTTAAAAGATGGCAGAAAGACCACTATTGACGGCGAAAACGTATGGGTACCTTTCTATTTCATGCATAAAAACCTTGAAATGCTCATCGACGTTTACGACTACGCGGAAAGCGACGAATTGAAAGACACCGCATACGAAATGCTTATTGATTTCGTCGATTGGATAGCAAGATTTACCGCTCCCATAGACACGGAAACGCGCGCAAAAATGCTTAAGACCGAATACGGCGGGATGAGCGAAGCCCTCTATCAGGTATATATGATGACGGGCGACGTAAACCATTATAAAGCCGCCAAATTCTTCGAGCAGACCGACCTTCTCGATTATATTTACGATAACGTTGACGTTTTGAACGGCTTGCACGCCAACACGACCATACCCAAATTCCTCGCCGCGGCGGCAGCGTACGAAGCTACGGGCGACGAATATTACAAGACCGTCGCTATAAACGCCTTCGATATGGTAATGACTCGAATTTACGCTTTCGGCGGAACGAGCAGGGGCGAACATTGGCAAAAGGCAAACGACCTGTTCATCGGTAACGATACCTGCGAAACCTGCTGCAGCTACAATATGTTGAAGCTTGCCGATTATCTCTACCGC
This sequence comes from Clostridia bacterium, assembly GCA_017616695.1. GTDB lineage: Bacteria > Bacillota > Clostridia > Christensenellales > Borkfalkiaceae > UBA4636. The sequence continues at coordinate 45,853 of JAFZXN010000007.1, forward strand.
TGGACGGGCGACAAGAAGTACGCCGACTATTTCGACCTTACTTATACCAACCATATCCTCGCCTCTATGGCTCCCGACACGGGACTCAAGACCTATCTTACCAACACGGCGTTCGGATATTACAAAGTTTATCATACCCCCGACAACAGCTTCTGGTGCTGCGCCTGCACGGGTATGGAAAGCTTCGCAAAACTCAACTACGGCATTTACTATCGTAACGACGATACGGTAAGAGTCAATATGTTCTATCCGTCGACGTACACGGTAAACGACGATATGGCTATCGAGCAGACGGGCGACTTCTACCGCACGGGCAAGACCGCGTTGACGATAAACGGCGCCGGCGCAATGACATTAGCTCTCCGTCTTCCCGATTGGGCGGACGCAAGCAAAGTTACGCTCAGATTAAACGGCGAAGCTATGGATATTTCCGCGACCGACGGCTATTATAATATCACCCGCGAGTTTGCCGACGGCGATACGATAGAATACGAAGTTGCTATGGAATTCCGCCTCGATCTCCTTAAAGGTTCGGAAAGGACTTACGCCCTTATGTACGGCCCGTTGGTACTTGTCGCCGACCTCGGCAACGAAAACGTCATAGACGTTCAGGGCAGTCAGCTTACTTTCGGCACGGCTTATACGGGCGATATCGTCGGCAAAACGGTTCTCGACGGCGCTTTAAGCGAAGCCGCAACTGTCGAAATGAAGGACGGCGGACTGTACGTCACCGTAAAAACACTCAATCAGGGCGAACTTACCTTCCGCCCGTTCAACGAGCTGTTCCACGACCGTTACGCTATGTACTTCGAGTATTACGACACGTTGGCAGACCTTACCGCCGACTATATCGTCGAAGGTAACGAATACGGCAACAACTTCGACGGCCCTTCTTCGCTTGCAGGCATGACGGCTTATTCCGTTACCGGCGCGGGCGCTACCGTCACGGACGGCCAACTCGTTACCATGGCGAACACCGAATTCAAACTGTTATATAACGTGGCTGTAAGCGCTCCGTACGTAGCAGAGCTTACGCTTTCGTCCGCTACCGCCGGCGGAGCTATCAACGCAGGGCTTTACGTTCTTGCGTCCGCTCCCGCGAACGGTCAGGATATGATAAAGGCGTATAACGTTCAGATAGAAAAAGCTACCGGCGAAAGCGTTTACAAGATAAGCGTGTTCAAGTTCTATTCAAGGTATCTCGGCTCGGTCAATTCCGTCAGCCTTTCGATGCCCGAGGACGGCGTTATAAGACTGCACGTCACCGTCAAAGAAGACAAGGTCTTCGTTTACGTCAACGGTTCCACCAACTCCGTTTTAAGCTTCGATATCGAAAGCGATTACGCGGGCGAAGCCGCTATGGTCGGTATCCGTTCGCAATTCTGCTCCGTTAAGATAGACAGCTTCAAATTGATCTCCGCAGAGCTTTCGGTAGGTAAAACTTCGCTCGTAGGCGCGATGAGTATCGCTTCGACGCTTTCCGCCGACGATTACACTCCCGCAACCGCCGCGGTCTTGGCAGAGAAATTGGCCGCCGCCACCGCCGTTTACGCCGACGAAAACGCGACGCAAGCCGAAGTCAACGCCGCCGACTACGCTTTAAGAGAAGCCGTTGCCGCTTTGGTACTGCGCGGAGACGTCACGCTTATTAAAAACGCTTACGCAACGTTCAGAGGTCTTGACGCTGCGCTCTTTACCGAAGAAAGCGCCGCCGAGCTTAAGACCGTTCTCGACAAGATAGCGGCGTTACAAGAAGGTGCGTCGAAAGCCGAGGTCGAAGCTTTGGAGGACGAACTTAAAACGGCGCTTATGTCGCTTGAATTGAATGAAAATTACGAAGCGCCGACCGACAGCGGTTCCTCTGCGAAAAAAGGCTGTAACTCCACTATCCCGGGCGCTATGAGCGCTTTGGCGATAGCTTCCTTGGTCGCGGCTTTGGCTTTAAAGAAAAAACGCGAAGAATGAGCCGTAATAAAACCATCGCAACATAACTTTTTCGGGCGGGCATATTGCGCCCGCCCGAATTTTATGGTAAAATAATATCGCAGACAGCAGACTGCGGTAAGCGGTAAGCGGTAAGCGGTTTGCGGTCTGCGAATAATGCCGACAGGCAATTCATTATCTAAACTTTCCACTATTATCCGGTACGGTTCGTGCCGACGGGAGCGAAAAAAATGAAGTATTTCGGGTTTTCCGATTCCACCGAGTTCAGTTGTTTGTATGTCGGACAAGGACGGATAGTCGGGCAAAAGCATATTACGCGCACGCTCGACGAATACGAGTTCTTTTTGATAAACAGCGGCGACTTGTTCATTGAACAGGGCGGCGAAAAGTTTCATCTTAAAAAGGGCGATTTCTTTTTGAGCGAAAAAAACGTTTCTTACGGCGGACACGAACCTTCCGACGTCGATTTTTTGTGGCTCCATTTCGTCGTCAAAAAAGGCGACGAAGAGTTTACCGAAACCCCGAAATTCAAGTATACCATTCCGCAAAAAGGCGAAGTCGGCGAAGGAAACGCCCTGGTGATAATATTTTCGCTCATCAATCAATATTATTATCTCGTTAACAAGGGAGCGGTCTTGTCGAGCTTGCTTAAGGCGCTTTTATACGACCTGTCGGATATTGCGACGAAAAAGCCCGTCAAAGACAGCAGATTTCAACAGGTCGTGGAATATTTCCATTCCAACCCGAATCTCAACGAGATAAACGACTTAAAGAGCATGGCGCGCTTTTTCGGCTACAACGAAAAGTATTTTATCCGCCTTTTCAAAAAGTACGTGGGTAAGTCGCCGATGCAATATCTTATAAACTGCAAGATAAACCGTGCGCAACTTATGCTTGTCAATACCGATATGACGGTAAAAGCCATAGCTTTGAGCCTTAATTACGACAGTTATTATTTTTTAAAGCTCTTTAAAAAACACGTCGGCATGACTCCCAATCAGTACCGCAAGACCGCCGCCTTCGACTTCGGCGTGCTGGTGGAAGCAGACAAAAACAATTAGCAATTAATAATTATCAGGCTTGTTCGGGCGATTTGTTGTCGGTAATACGCGGGCTATGCTCGCGTATATCATATCGCGAAGCTATATATCATCCGTCGGAAACAATAAGAAGACGGTTCTTGCCCGACGAATATCACCGCTCGCGTACCGCGAGCTATATCATTCCGCGTTAAGCGTTCAAAAAAACTTCCGTTTAAAAAAGCTTAAACGGAAGTTTTTTATTGGCGTTCGTTGGGGGGAGGGGTGAAGTAGAAGGGGGCTTTGAGGAGGCGGTATTTTGACGGAGAGATCTTGTATTTGGCGGTAAAATCGCGGTAGAAGACGGAATAATCTTCAAAACCGACGTGGTCGGCTATATCGGCGGTCGTTCGCGCGGTGGAAACGAGAAGATCCCTTGCCTTATCCAACCGATATTCTATCAGATAGGCTTTCGGCGTTTTATCGTAAGCGTTTTTAAAGACGTCTCTCACCCTGTTTGCCGAAAGGTAAAAATGATCGGCAAGCGTCTGGGTGGTGATGCTTTTATCTTTATAGTTCTTATGCAAAAACAGCTTTATCTGTTCAGCCATGCTCTCGTCTTTCTGATGCTTAGCAAGTTCCGACAAAAGATTGTAAAACAGCCTTTCGTATTCAAGGCGCGGGGCGTTGTTTCCAAGAGCCTGCAAAGCCTCTATTATCGGCTCTATCTGTTCGGGGCGGTAATTGCCGCGCAAAGGGAGTTTGCCGTTTTCACTGAAAGTACCCTTAAAATGCACGAAATAATAGTTGGGTATATCGCTCGGATCGGGGCCGGACTGCGCAAGCCCCGCCCGCTGAAGGTAGTATTCTCCCGCCGAAAGCTCTATTTTTTTACCGTCTTCCGTAAAACGCAGAACGCCCTTTCGCATAACGATAAGAACGTCCTCGTCGAAAACGCGGTTCATGTGGTGTTCGCCGGGCAGAAATTGCCGTCTGTTGGCGTAGATAAAGTGCGGAAGATCGTTAAAATCAAGTCCTGACATAAGTTTTTCCTTTAAAAACGGCGGGTTTTACGGCGATACGAAAGGAAAGCCTTGCCGCCGCTTATGCGTTTTCAGGCGTTTTATACGAATAGATCATATCATAAAATTGTGCAAAATGCAATCATTTAAATGGATAATGCTATTGCAAAGCCGCCAAAATTCTGCTATACTGTAAACGATAGCGGAAAAAAACGGTCGATACCGCTATCAAAACAAGCATTTCCGATGGGAGTATTTACAATGAGATTTCAATATCTCCCGCCGCAGACGATATATCCTTTGGGTTGGTTGAAACTTCAGCTTGAACTGCAAGCCGAAGGGCTATGCGGCAATCTCGACAAGGTCTGGCCGGACGTAAAGGACAGCAAGTGGCTGGGCGGCGACAAAGAGGGTTGGGAAAGATTTCCGTATTTTCTCGACGGGTTCATACCATTGGCGTATCTTCTTCGCAATAAGGATATGATAGCCCGCGTCGAAAAGTATATGGATACGATCCTTTCGTCGCAGGATAGCGACGGCTGTTTCTATCCCAAAGGCGACGAGGAAAAGAAAAACGGAGATATCTGGTCGCTGTTTTTGCTATTAAAAGTCCTCGTCGTTTACGAAAGGTATTCGGGCGATAAACGCGTTCAGCCCGCCGTTTTCAAGTGCCTTAAGTTTTTGGACGGGTATATATGTTTTGCTCCGCTTTTCAATTGGGCGGCGGCAAGGTGGTACGAGTGCATTATACCCATAATGTGGCTCTATAAGCGCGTTAACGACGATTGGCTCATCGATCTTGCACGTCGGTTAAAGGTGCTCGGCATGGATTACGAGGCGGCTTTGCCGCTCTGGAAAGAGCCTAAAAACAGGTGGACTTACGAAACGCACGTCGTTAATATCGCAATGGCTTTGAAGTCCGAGGCCGTCTACTGCGAGATAACGGGCGAAAAGCCTACGGGGTTTGCCGAAAGAGCTTACGAAGTCCTTAAAAAATATAACGGGACGGTATACGGGCATTTCACCGGCGACGAGTGCCTTTCGGGGACTTCGCCCGTGCAGGGCAGCGAGCTGTGCGGCGTCGTTGAGGCTATGTACAGCTACGAGTGGCTGACGGCTGTTACCGGCGACGCGTCGTGGGGGGATATCCTCGAAGACCTTGCGTTCAACGGGCTTCCTGCGACCGTATCCGAGGATATGTGGACGCACCAATACGACCAGCAGGTCAATCAGATAGCCTGCGCCGAGTTTTCCGGCTCCGTTTTCAGAACGAACGACCGTCGGGCGAATATGTTCGGGCTCGAACCCAACTACGGCTGCTGTACGGCTAACTTCGGGCAGGGATTTCCGAAATTCGCCGCCGCCGCGTATATGAAAGAGGGCGACAAGCTCGTTGCGATAAGCCCCGTTCCCGCAAAAATAGATATCGACGGAAACGAGATAGTTTGTAATTCCGAATACCCGTTCCGCAACAAATTTTCGTTTACGGCAAGTAGGTCCGTCGTTATCAAGCTGCGCGTTCCCGCTTGGGCGAGAGGCTCGTTTGGCTTTAAAGTCGAAAACGGTTGGGCGGATATATCCGTCGGCGCGGGGAAAACGGTCGAAGTGGAATTTGCCGCCGCGCCAGAGATGGTCGATAGGCCTATGGGCAGGTTTTACGTCAGATACGGCGCGCTCGCATTCAGTCTGCCGATTAAGGAAAGCCGCAGAGCCATAGAGTACGTCAAAGACGGCGTGGAAAGGAAATTTCCGTATTGCGATTATTCGCTTACGCCTGCTTCCGATTGGCGTTACGCATTCGTTGAAGGAACGAAGCTTTCCGTCGAAGAATTACCGTACGAAAGGGCGTTTTCGCGGGAAAACCCGCCGCTTAAAATCAAAGCCACGCTCGCACCCGTCGAATGGGAAACTTGCTTTGACGGGCTCGTGGCGGACGAAAAGGCGGGCACGAAACGAACGGGCAAAAACGCAGAGCTTTATCTTCAGCCCTACGGCTGCACGAACTTAAGAATTACGGAAATGAGCAAAATTGAATAATTCGCAATTATCAATTCGCAATGCGCAGGCTCGGTCGTACGGCGCTGTTGCCGCCTGCAAGCCTTCGGCGGCGCGCCGTTCGGCGGATAATTTTATTAAATAATATACCGCGTTGGGGTATGATATATGACGGGCGCTCGCCGTCTTAGCGCTGTTTCCGCATAAATAAATAATTCGCAATTATCAATTCGCAATGCGCAGGCTCGGTCGTACGGCGCTGTTGCCGCCTGCAAGCCTTCGGCGGCGCGCCGTTCGGCGGATAATTTTATTAAATGATATACCGCGTTGGGGTATGATATATGGCGGGCGCTCGCCGTCTTAGCGCTGTTTCCGCATAAATATATAATTCAGACAAAAGAAATTGTTATAATATAATTTCGTTCGGCGATTTGCGGTCGAAGGCTTACAGACCGACAACAAATCGCTCGGCATAGCCTGATAATTGCGAATTGCGCATTAATATAGTTTTTCTTCAGCGAGGAAACGCTGATAAAATATCAAATCAGTTAGGAGAATACGATATGTATCCCGCAAAGAGATTTTTTAAAGTGGCGGCTCTTATTATGAGCGCAATCATGGCGGTCTGTATGGTCGCGTGCGAAGACGAGGCGGCAAGCGGTGAAGTTACCGTGCTCAAGTTTTTCAGCTGGGGCAACGAGACCGAAGTCGAATTGACGAGACACCTCGTCGACGATTTCAACGAAAAGCATAAGGGAGAGATAGAAGTCAGCTTTACGCCTATACCTTCCGGCGATTACGAGACCAAGCTCAACAACGCCCTGCGCGGCAGGAACGTTCCCGACGTTATCATCGCGGGCGACGGCGAAGTCAAGCAGTGGATAGACCAAGGGGCTATCGCCGAGCTTGACGACATGGCCGCCGCAAGTTCCGTCATCGATCTTGACAAAATGTGGGCGGACGGCGTTAATCGTTACCGTTACGATATGAAGTCGCGCCGCGGCGGAGTAGGAAAGCTCTACGGCATAATGCGTGACTACAGCCCGTCCGTGTTGTTTTACAACAAAACGGCGATGAACGCCGTCGGTATCACCTGCATTTCGATGGAAAAAGAGCAGTCCTTATCTACTTACGGCACCGACAGCGCTTATTTCGAGTACGGCGGAAAGTATTATTTCAACAACCGTATTGCGACCACTTGGGAAGAACTTCTCGCGCTTTCGCAGAAGTTGACCTCCAACACCGCCGCGCCCGTCAGGAACAACGCGAGCATAACCAAATTCGGTATGTACGTCATCAACTGGTTCTGTTTCGGCTGGTCGGTGGGCGGCAACTGCCTCGAATGGGTGGAAGACGCATCGCTTCCCGGCGGCGGAAAATATCAGTTCACGCTGTTCGACGAAACGAAAAATTATATCGTCAATTCCGGCGAAAGCGTTACGGTCGGCGGCAATACGTACGCCGCGGGCGAGATAGTTTCTTATAAAGATAAGGCCTTACTTACGTCTGCGCAGAAAAACAAATGCACGGAATTACCGTCGCAGGTGGAGGCTATGCAGTATTTCGTGGACCTTTCCGTAAAACACGGGGTTTCGCCGAAACCCGACGTTTCGCAGTCCAACTCCAACTACGGGCTGTTTTCATCCGAGCAGTGCGCTATGCTCATCGATACGAGATACGCCGTAGGCATATTCCGTAAGACCATTGCCGACGAATCTGCCGGCGGTTTCGATTGGGACGTTGCTCCGCTCCCCAAACATAAGGACGGCATTATGGCGGGCCATAGCGGTTCGCTTGCGTACTGTATCCCCGAAAAGTCGACCAAAAAGGAAGCCGCCTGGAAGTTTATAGAGTATATGGCGGGCCCCGAAGGTCAGACGGGCTTTGCCGAGGCGGGCTTTACCATTCCCAACACGATGGAACTATCAAACAGCGAAGTCTTTTTACAGCCTTCGCAAAAACCCGCCAACTCCTCTATCTTCGTTGACGCCGCTTACTATCAGAGGACGGGCGACTGGGGTTATCTGCCGAGCAAGGCGTGGATAAACGAATGGGCTAACGACCTCAACAACAAAGTGCTCCTCGGCACTATGACTTTAAAGCAACTCGAAAACAAACACGCCGCTGAAACGCAAAGGATTATAGACGCTTATTTCGGAGGTTGATATGACCGGCTCGGTAAAGCTGACCAGAAAGTTCAAAGATAACGTGTGGGGGTGGCTGTTTGCCTGTTCCCCGCTCATAGGCTTTGCGCTTTTCGGTATGGTGCCGCTGGTATTCTCGTTCATTCTGTCGTTCGGAAAATTACAGTCTTTCGACCTTGCCGATATAAAGTTCATCGGTTTTGAAAACTATATAAGACTGTTCACCGAGGACGATAAGTTCGTTAAATCCATCGGGAATACCTTCATATACGCATTTTTGGTGGTCGCGTTGTCGCTTGCGGTATCGCTACTATTAGCCGTGCAACTCAATAAAAAAATAGCCTGCAAAAAGCTGTTCAGGCTGATACTGTTCATACCGTTCGTATGCTCGGTGGTGGCTACGTCTACCATGTGGAAATGGGTGTTCGATTATAATTACGGCATTTTGAACGACGTGGTGACCTTTTTCGGCATCAAACGCCAGAATTGGCTCGGGAACGTCGAAACGGCTATGCCCGTCATCGTCTTCATAAGCGTATGGAGCGGCGCGGGGTATAACATAATATTATATTCGGCGGCGCTTTCCGCGGTCAACAAGTCCGTTTACGAGGCGGCTATGCTCGACGGCGCGGGCAGTATCAGGATATTCTTTAAAATAACCCTGCCGCTCGTTTCCCCGACGACGTTTTTCCTCGCCGTTACGGGGCTTATCGGCGCGTTGCAAAGCTTTGCGAACTTCCAGATAATGACGCCTACGGGCGGCCCCGAAGACAGCACTTTAACTATGGTCTTCCGCGTATATCAGGTGGCGTTTCAGGAGGACGCGAGAACTTACGGCATGGGCTACGCCGCCGCCATGAGCTGGATAGAAGGCTTTATAATAATGGTGTTTACGGCAATAAACTTCGCTATAAGCAAGAGGTGGGTGCATTATGATTGATAAAAGATCGAAAAAGCTCGCCCCGAGCAAGATTTTTGCCTACGTCACGTTGACGCTCGCTTGCCTTTTGGTACTGTTTCCCTTCCTCGTTATAATCATAACGTCGCTCAAAACTTACGCCGATTCCGTCAAGGTGCCGTTCGACTTTTTCCCCGACAACGTAAACGTGGAGGCTTATAAAGAAGTTTTGTCCATGTCGTCGCTGTGGCGAGGACTCGGAAATACCATGATAATCGTTCTGCCGATAATGATCATAGGCGTTTTCAACTCGTCTTTGGCGGCGTACGCGTTTGCGAAAATTAAATTTAAAGGCAAAGGGATAGCGTTTACGATACTGATGTTTTCGATGATGCTCCCCGGCGTTATAACCATGACGCCCGCATACGTCATCTACGATACGCTCGGCTGGACGGATACTTACGTTCCGCTCATGCTCCCGAACGCTTTCGGTACGGTCGCGTGTATGTTTTATTTGCGGCAGTATTTCAGGGGTATCCCAAAAGAGATGCTCGAGGCCGCGGAAATAGACGGGCTTGGTAGGTTCGGTATCTTTATGAGAATAATCCTGCCGCTTTCAAAACCCGCTATCGTAGCGCAGCTCATTCTTTGGCTCATTGCCGGTTATAACGACTATTTCGGGCCGATGCTCTATCTCGACAGCGAGAGAAAATACACATTGCAACTCGTGTTGAAACTTATGACGGGCAGCGCCGAAAGCAACTGGCCGAAGATAATGGCGGCTTGCGTCGTCGCGATGATACCTATGCTCGTAATCTACCTCGTCGCTCAAAAGCAGTTCATCGAAGGCATAGTGTCGACGGGACTGAAGGATTGATTAACGTTTTTTCTTGCGTTTGCAAGAAAAAATCGTTAGGACTGTAGGTCGTGAGCGGCTTAACGCGGGAAAATATATAATTCGCAATGTGCAATTCGCAATGCGCAGGCTTGGTCGTAAGTTTTCTTAACGCCCTCAAGCCTTCGGGCTGAAAACTTTCGGCATATATATAAATTGCGGATAAAAATAATTATAATAATTACGTTCGGCGGCGTAGCCGCCCGACGTTATATATCCTATATAATCA
>JAFZXN010000058.1 GCA_017616695.1 Clostridia bacterium
AAACGAAACGCATTATCCGGTTAGTTAAAAAATATGAGATAGCAATCGTTGCCGAGCGAAGAATAGCTGCCCGAAACGTCGGCTCTGTTTAAAAGCTCGGAGATAGAACGGCGGGGAGTGGTCGAATTTTTGATCTCTACGGTGTTGCCGCCGAGCGAGCGAACGTATTTGACCAATTCTTTGAGATCGTTTGTGCGCTTGATATTCCTCGTAAGCCCCGTACCGTATATTTCGACGTCGTAATAGGAAAACGTCGCGTAAGCCGCCGTTTTTACCACGCCCTCTACGACGGAGCCGTTATCGAGGGAAGAATTTTCCCTGTGGCCGCCTATATACAGGTCGGCCTCGCTCAACATAAAGTTGTTATGGTAAATGTAAGTTTCGGAAGAAACGGTCATATTCGACCAGGTAGCGTCCACGCCGTACCAGGTGCCGTTGAGTCTGACTTTATTCCAGGCGTGCCCGCCGACCGAGCCGTTCACGTCGCAACAGCCGATTATCTCTTCGCATTCGATGCCTTCTATAAGACACAGCACCCTGAACGCGCTCGATATCCCGTCGCACACGGCGACGTTATTTACGAGTGCGCCGTAACTCGTGAAGCAACTGAACTTTCCGTAAGCCCTGTCCGTACCCGCATAATTGGCTACGGCGTTATCGTAAGTTACGTTCTTAGCGAGGTAGTCGTAAATGGCGCACACCTTCTGGTGGTCGGTCATATCGTCGGCAACGTAAACTCTTAAAACGTCTTTCGCGGCGGTGTAGACTTCGTAAGCTATACCCGAAGAGACGGCAAATACCGGTTTGATACCGATATTAAGGTTTTCAAGCTCGTATACGGAACGTATCTCCTGCGTGACCGAATTGTTTTCTATCGGGAAATCGTCGTAATCGTTTGCGCGCTTGTTGAGCGGAACGTTGAGTTTTTCCGTATCCGACAGCTCGATCTTTTCCTGCGAAGACGCCACGGTGTTGAAAGCTTTATTGTGGAAATAGAACTTCACCGTTTCAAGCCCCGTCGCGTTCTGGTAGCTGAAAGAATAATAGGGACTGTACGGCACGCCCTTTTCGGTGATGACGTATTCTTCGTAACTCTTTTTGTTGTCAGAAAAATCTTTTCTGAAATTGGATTCGATAAGGAAGGTAAGATCGGCCTCGCCGCCGTCGTAACCCGTGGAAGGCACACGATTTACTTCGTCAACGGCGTAAACGAACGCGAAGTATTCCATCATAGCCTTCATCTCGTCGCTATCTTCGATAACGTAGTCGTAAGTCTTGCCGTTGTAAGAATACGTGTTGGTGTAATAAAAAGAGTTCGTCACGCCGTAAGCGGCTTTATCTAAATAAACATTGTCGCTCGTATCGTCGACTCTTCTTACGGTGAGCGAATTGCTGCGCTGCTTATTAAAGTCGGCAAGTATCATTCCGCTGTGACATTCCGAATAAGTCGCGGAGTTGAGCTTATATTCGTAATCGTACCCTTCCTTCTCGTCGAAAACGAGCGCGACTTGCGGATAGTAAGTGTCGTAATCGAGCTTGACGAAGGTAAGCTTATCGCCCACGCCCGAAACGCTAACGATAAAAGCGCACGCAGTATCGGAGTTTTTGATCGCCGAGAAGAGGTATTCGCCGTCGGATAACCCGTTGAGATAAGTCGCCGAAAGCATAGTTCCCGCCGCTACGGAATACGAGTAATCGGTAAGATCTATCCCGTTGCCGAAAATGCGGGTAAGTTCCGAAGAAGTAATTTTAAGATCGTCTCCGCCCGTAACGTAGTCGAAAGAAGTCACTTCGTCGTATTCGGCTACGAGCGTCAGATTTTTGGCGGGCATATCGAAAGACAGGTCGGTATCGTAAGAATAAGTGAACGACACCCCGCCCTGAACGTAATACCAGTGCGAGAACACGCCGCCGTAAGCTATCGACGGCACTTTCAAAGTGACCGTTTCGCCGGCAAGAACTTTTGAGCCGCTCGCGCGGTTGCCGTCTATCTCGGCACGCACTCCGCTCGTGACGGAATAAGTAAGCGTATAATTATCGCTCGAATACCAGCCGGCGTAAAGCGTGATATCTTCCGCGGGCATGGTGTCGAAAGTAAACTCGTTTTTACATAGCTCGTCCGTGTACCACCCGAGGAAAGTGCAGTTTTCCTTTTCGGGATCTGCGGGGGCGGTTATCTCGTCGCCGAAATGCGCGGTTATAGGCTCTATTTCGCTGCCGCCGAACGTTTCGAAAATTATGGTGTAACTGTTGAGCTCGAACACGGCGGTCAGAAGATAATCTTTATGCGTGCCCTTTTCTATCTCTATATCCTTTATCGGCGAAGTCATGCCGCCGTACAGATAGCCTTTGAAAGTGTAACCGTCTTTGACGGCTCTCGGCACGGTGAAAGTTTCCGTTTCCACTGTGTATTTTATCGTTTCGAGATCGCAGTTTTCAAATTCTATCTTATATTCGACGGGCTTCCAGGCCGCGTAAACGGTGGACAGTCTCGAAGTCGCCAGATATACGCTCCTTACGGGGACTTGAAGGTTTTCGTCTTTATACCAACCGTTGAAAGTATATCCTACTTTCTGCGGCTCCGTATCGGGCATCGTGAAAGTCGGCGTGCGGCTTTCCATTCTCTCTATCTCGCTGCCGCCCTGCGTATCGAAATACAGATAATATTTATCCGTTTCCTGATAGTGGGCCTCGAAGGTAAGATCGCCGGTAGTACCTTTTTGCACCGTCACGGACTTTTCGGGAGAAGCGCTGTCGCCATACGTCCAGCCGACGAATATAAGGTCTTCGTCGTAGCCGTAAGGATCGGATAGCGTGAAAGTCTCCGTCTCGACGGTGTACGAAGTCGGGTTGTCGCAACCGGCGGCGTCTTTAACGTCGTAAGTTATCGTATAAGTTATAAGCTCGGTCTTCGCGTAAAACGCCATATCCGCGTCGAGCTTCATACTCTTTGAAAACGGCGTGCCGTCCGCGGAATAAAAACCGAGAAAATCGTAACCGTCTTTGACGTTTACGCGGGAATTGACGTCGTTGATATTGATGAGCGACGCGCTCCTTACGGTAACTTCGTAGACGAGAGTTTCTCCGTTATAAAATTTGACGTTGTGCTCAGGCACTTTAAAATCGCCCTCGCAGGCGACGGTAAAAGCCAAAACGAGTATCGCCGCGATAACGAGAAAATATTTCAGTTTGTTCTTCTTCATGGCAGCACCTTCAAGTTCGTATGCGTTAAACGCATTAAAAAAGTTTGCACGCGTGTTTTTTACTATATTATTTTATCACTATATTCGTTTAATGTCAATCGTTTATGAATAAATGTTCCCTTGCGGAAGGCTTATTCGGGATAAAATAAACTCTTTAAAAAAACGTCGGAACGATCCTTTCGCCCCGACGTTTATTAAAAAGAATTATTTGAAATATCGGCGTTTTTTCGTCGATGAATTATCATTCGACGCCGAGTTTTTCCTTGAAGGCTTTCGCAAGGTCGGTCGCGTTGGAGCACGCAACGAAATTTACTCCGAGATTGAAAACGCCTATCACTCTGTCCGCGTCGCCTTCGCGGGCGCACGCGGTGACGGCGAATTTACCGGCGGCGGCTTTTATGAAACCTTCGAGCGAATGGTCGTTTGCCGAAAGCGACTTCGAGACCGCTTTGACTTCGGTTATCCCCGCCTCGAAAAGTATTTCGTTAACCAAAAGCATATCGGCGGCGCTCATGCCGTCGACGTTGACCGCGACGACAAACTGTTTTTTCTTTGCGCACGCTTTGAGCTGTTTGTATTCCCTTACCAAAAGCTGTTTCTTTTTAAGTTCGAGGGTGAACCCGTCGAAATACAGCTCTACGCCCGCGGCGGGGCTTGAAACGGCTTTTTTGACGAGGAACTTTTTGGCTTTGAACGTTTCCGCGCCGTAAGGACAGTCGACGGCAACGTAAAGTTCAGCTCCCGATGAGACCTCGACAGCGTAGCTTAAAGCCGACGGCAAAACGGTAACGCCTTTAAGACCGAACGTAGCCGCGTCGCCGATAAGGCGCTTTAATTCGTCTTTTGTCAAAGTTTTCAGCGTCAGATCGAGAACGATCTTTTTAAAGAGCTTTTCGGCTTTAAAGCGATTGAATTCGTTTTGCAGTTCGCCTTCGCTCACCCCGAAAACGTTCGCGGCGTTAGCGATAGCCCCTATCCCGCCGTCAAAAGCGGGGGCTTTTTCCGAGTCGGGCTCCGTAGCGCCGCTTTCTTTTTCGGTCGGTACGTCCTGCTCTTTTTGCGGCGTTTCCTCCGTTTTCAAAGAAAAACTGTCTGCGTCGACGTTGGATCTGCCCGCGTCGAAAGGCTCGTCTTCATCAACGAAACTTTTACTTAAGGTTTCCCCTTTATCGTCGTTGTCGCTTATATCGAATTCGTTTTTAAAAGTCACGATATCCTGCGAGTTATTATCGCCCTTTTCTTCGGGCGAAAGAACGTCTTTCACGGATACGGATTGATTGTTTTCGATCATTTTTTATTCCTCCGATATTATTCTACGGATACATTTTTGACAATAATATCCAAATTTATAACAATATTGACAAGTTTGCCGCGCCTATATGATATATAATGACGTTATGAACGAATTTTTCACCGATCTGATATACGTGGCGGCGCTGTTTTCCATATGCTTTGCCGTATCGTTTACCGCGTTATCGCTTATAAAGCGAAAAAACCGCACGCAAAAAAAGCCGAGACGAGCCGCCAAAAAGCAATCCGTCTACTATATCGCGACCGAACCTAAGCCTAAACCCGTCGAGCCGATAGCGATAAAAGGCACGCTTTTATCCCGCGAGGAGCTCGACAAATTGCTTTCCGTACGCAATAACGAGCAAGAATAGCGGCGTAACCGCAGGCTATTATGCCTGCTCCTCGAACTTTTCACCGTCGCCCCAGATCTTTTCGAGGTGATAAAACAGCCTTTGTTCGTCGTTGAAAACGTGAACGATGACGTCGCCGAAATCGACGACCGCCCATCTCCCTTCGGAGATACCTTCCGACCTTTTGACTTCGACGCCGAGCGACTCCGCGTATTCGGTCAGATTGTCGCACAGCGACTTGACCTGCGTCGTAGAACGCCCGCTCGCGATAATGAAGTAGTCGGCGATGATGGTCTTATCCGCAACGTAGATCTTCACTATGTCCTGCGCCTTTTTGTCGGACAAAAATTTACACATGTTTTCGGCAAATTCTTTTGTTTCCATAAATTGACCTCTTTGGTTATCCGTTAAAATTATTTGCAATAAGTCGCCGTATAAGTCGATTATCGGCGATTTTTTTATTTTTTCCCGCAATAGTAGTCGCGGCAAGCGCCGGTAAGATAATATTTTTCGTACCCGCTTTTATCGAGAAGTTTATTCAGCCTGTCGACGCACAGTTTAAAGCCCTCGTCAAAGTCGTCGTCGACGGCTTTACGAAGCGTATCCACCTCGTCGTACGTTCTGCCCTGCTCAAGTAGGTCAGCCAAAAACACGACCTTTTCGAGCTTTGACATTTCAGGTCTTCCCGTGGTATGGTATCGTATGGCGTTCAAAACGTCCTTACTCTTTATCTCGAGCACGTTTTCGGCTACGTACGCGCCGAGGAACTGATGCGCCACCGAGTCGGGAACGCCTTCGGGGAGCGTATAACCCCAATCGCTTGCGGAAAGATACTTGGCGCAGTCGTGTAGCATCGCTGCGACGTAAGCGTCTATTATAGAACACTTGACTCTCGTCGCGTAAGTCACTGCAAGAGACATCACGCCCGCCGTATGGGTAAGACGCGACGGTTTCAGCACGTCCGTCAAAAAGTCGGAATACTCGTTTTTATACACGCCGTTTTCTTCTATATACGCCGCGACGGAATGCGGAAGAAGTTTATCGTAAAGCCCGAGCGCCGCCTGCGCCTTGATAAAAGTCGGCGGCGTTTTTTTGATATTTATCGCAAGCTCTTCCGCCGACGGGCAGACTATCGTCGAGAACCTGAACCCGACGTCGCCCGCCTCTTTGTCCGACGGATATTGAAGTATACGCCCGTCGGTCGCGGCGGCGCGAACGGCGTCGCAAACCGCGGCGGGCAAATTACCGTTTCGTTTAAGGCGCGTTATAACGTCTATACATACGAGGATATACACTTCGGACACGCGGTTTTCGGCTTTGACCTTTTTTGCCGTATCGAGTATATACTCGAAACATTTTTCATAAGATCGTGGCTTGACGACGTAATTTTTCTTATAGAAAGCGGCGGCAAGCATTTTGTCGAAGTGTTCGTCTTCCGTCGGCGGGTAATTAAGTTCCTCCACCTTTATCGGAAGTATCGTCAGTTCGTCGGCTTTTACCCTTTCGGCAAAGAGATCCGCCGTTTCGACGTGGCTTTTTCTTATCGGATCGAAAGCCCCGAAAAACAAAGCTATTTTTTTCATATCTTACCGTGATTGCGTAACTGATAACGCTTTTTTATTATTGTATCACATTTTTATTTATATTTCAAGAATAATCAACGCTTAATTCGTCAACAATTTCAATATGAAAAGAACGTTTTTTTCAAGTATAGCGGACGGATTGCTGACTTTATTGTTGTCTTTTCCCGCAAGCTTGCTGTTTTTGCTCGGAAACCGCTTATCCAAACCCGTCGCGACGGTTTTATCGATATGCTTTTCGCTCTTTTTTTCGGCGATAGTATTTATTCTGTCCGCACGCGCGACGAAAAGCCGCGAAGACAAGGGCCGATCGGCAAAAGAACTTATGCACACCTTAAACGTATGTACATACGACGAAATTTTAAAGATCTTTTCATCGGTTTTCAACGATATGGGCATAAGAGCATACGTTGAAGGTGAAAATAAGCTCGTAATCGGCGGCGCGACGCTGCTTTTTGCGTTGTATCCCGAAAGCGTATCGGCTAACGAGCTGCACGATATCGTCTTAAAAAACGGGCGCAACGATAAAAAACTTGCGATAGTTTCATCTTCATTTACTTTGGGGGCAGCGCTGTATGCCGAAAGCCTCGGCGTGACGTTGCTCGACGCCGAAGCCGTTTATCCTCTTATCAAAGACTCGCCTTTTTTCGCGAGGCAAACGCCGAAAAAACACGAAAAAAGCAAACGCGGCGACTTTTTCGACAGGCTCTTTTTAAAAAAGAACGGGGTGCGTTTCATACTGTTCGGCTTAAGTTTTTTTATAATGGCGTTCATGGTTTTTTACCCCGTGTATTACTACGTCGCAGGCGGCGCGTTCATAATTACGGGCGTGATACTATTGTTATTTGCCAAGCCGCCCGCACAAAATAATAAGCCGATAGACTTAAAAGCTTTTATCGAAGAAAGCCTCGATAAATAACGGTCTCACGAAAAATAGGCAGTCCTGTCTGCGGCCGAAAAAATATCCGAAAACGCAAAAAACAGCCCCAAAAGGGCTGTTTTTATCGTGTCTTATCAGTTTATATCACTCGGCGTTAAGAAGATCGCAACCCTCGAAAGCACCCGTTTTAACTTCCGTACCGTCTTTCAAAGTCGCGGTCGCAAGTTTGGCGCAACCGTAGAAAGTGTACTCGTTGATGGTGGTAACGCCGGAGGCGGAGAAGTCCACTGCGACGAGTTCGGTACATTTATAGAAAGCTTTCTCACCGAGAGAGGTAAGGCTCGCGGGGAAGACGACGGGGTTATTCTTACCGTATCCGAGCATGGAGCAACCGTCGAAAGCGTGGTCGCCTATAGTAGTTAAAGCGGCGGCAGCGGTGAAGTCGATCTTAGTAAGGTTTGCGCAACTTGCAAACGCGTAGTCGCCGATAGAGGTGACGCCTGCGGGGATCTTATAGGATACGATCTCGTTCATTCCGTAGAAAGCGTAGTTCGGGATAGACTGAACGTTCTCGACGTTTACTTTCGACAAAGACAAGCCGTAGAAAGCGTATTCGGAAAGCACGGTACCCGTAACGGTAACTTCCTTTAAGGAATCGGGGATAGAGAAGGACTTGCTGCCGCTCGCGTTATAAGACATAGTTACCGACGTAGCACCGTCGACGGACGCCGTACCGAAAAGATACCCGAGCACTTTGCCGTCGTTGACCGCGTCAACGCTCTTACCGACGAAAGGAACGGTGAGCTTTTCGAGGTTAACGCAACCGGAAAGGCAAGCCGCGCCGAAAGTCGTAACGTTTTCGCCGAATTCGATGCTTCTTATAACGAGCTGATTTGCAAAAGCCGACGCCGCTATCTCTTTTACGGGATAAGTCTTATCGCCGTCGACGTACACGTTGATCTTATTTTCGCCCACGAGGTCGACCATAAGGTCCTGATAGTTGTTCTTTGCGACTTTAGCTGCCGCTTCGTCGGAAATGGTGTACTGTTTCAAAACCGCGTATTCGGTATTATCGTCGCCTTTTTTGATCTCGTAAACGGCGCCGACGGACGTAGGCGTTTTGCTTGCGCTCTTATCCTCACTGCAGCCGACTACCGCCATAGCGACCGACAGACAAAGCACAGCCGCAATCATCATACTGAAAAACTTCTTCATATAGTTACTCCCTGCAAACGGTCATAACGACCGATTTTCGTTTATCGCAATCAATTTTACCATTTGCAAAAGCTTTTGTCAATAAATATTCGGTTGATATAACAAAACTTTTCATTAAATTACGTAAAATTTATCGTGCGCGCGTAAAAACCGTATATACGTTACAGGTACACCCGCTTTTTTCCTTCGAGAAAGGACGTTATTATCGGAGCCGCGTCGCCCATAGCCGACAAAAAATCGTCCGTATCCGCCTCTTTGAAAAGATACCTCGAATAATATTTCGAAAGCATACTTATCATACGCTTTTTGCCGACGGCGTTTTCCGCCGCTTTCATCATAACGAGACCCTTATTATAGACCATATTGACGTAGACGTATTCCGTTTTGAAATAGGAAAGCGGAGCTTTTACTTTCGGCACGAAACTATCGTCGGCTTTTAAAACGGAGTTTTCGCATACGTTCGCCGCGTTTATCGCGCTTTTTATGAGCCCGTCGCCCGATATATTAAGTTCGGGACGTTCGTCGAAAAACAGATAAGTCGAGTATTCGGCAAGGCTTTCGTCGAGATAGCTTTCGTTTATCTGATCGTTACCTACCGCCGAGTACCACCATTGATGCGCCGTTTCGTGGACGAGCGCGTAAAGATACTGCTCTTTGTCGAGCCTGTCGCTTAAGTAGCTTAATAGAGGATATTCCATTCCGCCCGCGGAAAATCTCGTCTTGGCGACCGAATAGCTTTCGTAAGGGTAATCACCGAATTTTTTTGAGAAAAATTCGAGCGCGTCTACAATAACTTTAAAGGTCTCGTCGGGCTGTTCGTCTTCGTAAAAATAGTAGTTAATCGACTTATTGCCCCATTTTTCGCTTTTTACTTCATACTTGTCGCTTAAAACGAAAGAAAAGTCGCGCAGGTTTTTTGCGTTATAAAAATAGGTGGTCATTTCGTCGTCGTTATCGAGCGACGACGCCGTAACTCCCGCCGCCACCGTGTAAATTGACGGAACTTTCACAGCTACTTTGTAATCGGCAACGCCCGAATAAAACGGATCGCCGAACGGGTGATGATCGCAGGCTGTAAACTTTCCGTCTTCGTACTTTGCGAGAATGGGATAAAAATTGCCGAAATTGACGGTGTTCTCGTTTACGGAAAACCTTTCGTCGCATTTAGGTAGCGTCAAGTCGATATTAAAGCCTATTTCTATCGTTTCGCCCTTTTTGTAAGAACGATCCAATAAGACGGTTATATGGGTATTATCGACGACGTGATCGGCAGGCTTATCGAAAAGACTTATTTTATTTACGTCGACCTTGCCTTTTTCGTCGTCGGACAACGTACAGCCGCTCTCATCTGACGTAAACGCAAGCGGATAAAGGTTGAAGACGGCCTCGGTAACGCCGTCCGCGGGGCAGGAAAAAGTCGCCGTTTCCTTTAACGAAAGCACACCGTCGCGATATTCGCACGAAATTTCATAGCCGTCGACGCGGGCTTCTTCCGAACAACCCGTAAATATCGTAAGCGTTGAAACGACTACAAAAAGCGCCGCAAAACAAACAATTTTTTTCAAAACAAAAACCGTCTCCGAAAAGATTATACTTTTCAAAGTCGGTTTTTAGAACGAAACCTCGATATTAACCGTGTTTTATAACGTAAACAGTAGTTAGGGGGTAGGAGTTAGGGGTTAGG
>JAFZXN010000059.1 GCA_017616695.1 Clostridia bacterium
ACAAAGTACTTACTTTAAAAGGTCGTAACAAAGCGACTTGGATAAAAAGAGATTTTTACGACGTGGATTCAATCATCGGTAGGAGGAATAATTCTGCCGTCGACAAGGAAAGCGGGATTTATTATGCCGGAATATGGCAGGAATTGGCGTTGAAAGAAAGTACGAAAGCTGAGGCTTGGGTAAGGTCTTTGTTTAACGGTTATCAGCAGTAAAAAATAAAAAGCTTTGAATGTAGATAATCAACTTTGATCGCCGATAATCGACTTATTTAAGGACTTTTCGTTTGTTTGATTATTGATTTTCGGCGGGGAATGGCTTTCGTTTTTTTTTGTAATTGATCGCTTATTTTGAGCTAAAGTTTTGCGATAATGAGGAAGCGTAAAAATGTTAAAAAAGATAATAATTTCTTTCAAAAATATTAATCATAAGCTGTTCGCGTCTCTTTTGGTAATGGGCTTGGTGCCGACGGTTTACACTACTTTAAGAGTGTTTTGGCTCGGCGAGCTTCCCGGAGAATGGTCGTATTCCATAGCCGGACAGTTGTCGTGGGTAAATTTGATATACGAAGTGATAAACGAAGCTATCATTTTACCGCTGTATTACTTTGTCGGAAAGGTTTTATCTGATAAAAAGGAATTGACGAACAGGCTGAAAACAGGGTTGACGTTGACTTTGGGTATTTACCTTGTTTTGTCCGTTTTTATAGTGACCTTTGCCGACTCGCTTTTAAAATTAATGGCGACCGATCCGTCGATAATCGATGCTTCCGCAACGTACATACGGATAGAAGCTATAGCCAATATTTTTGCCGTATTAAGTCAATTTGCTTTAGTGGGACTTGTTACGCTCGGCAAAGAAAAATTGGTGTATTTGCTGACCGGAGCAAAACTGATTCTTTGCGTAATTCTTGATTTGTTTTTGGTGTCGTCACTGTCGTTTTCCGCAAATTTTGGCGTAAACGGAATTGGCTTTTCAAACATAGCGGTCAATTTCGTTCTTTTTGGTATAACGCTGTTTTTGCTCGCGAGAAACGGAGCGAACGTTTTCAACAAAGAAAAATTCGATTTCGGTTGGGTTAGGGATTATTTTAAGATCGGTGGTATATCGGGCTTGGAATCGCTTGTGAGAAATCTTGCTTATATGGTGATGATAGCAAGAATGGTCAACGTTGTAAACGAACAGGGAACTTATTGGGTGGCAAACAATTTTATATGGGGCTGGTTGCTGCTTCCCGTTATTCAGCTCGGTGAATTGATAAAGCAGGAAACTTCGACAAATAAAAACGCCGTAAAAAACAACACGCTCGGCTATTTTGCTATAATCGCCGTTTCCGTTGCGGTTTGGTGCGTATGTATCCCCGCATATAAACCGTTTATGCAATACGTTCTCAATTTCGGCGAAGTCGATAAGCTGTTCGCGCTCGTAATGGTATTATTCGGCTTTTATATTCTTTATGCGATACAGAACGTTTTCGACGCTACGTTTTACGGG
Organism: Clostridia bacterium; assembly: GCA_017616695.1. Classification (GTDB taxonomy): domain Bacteria; phylum Bacillota; class Clostridia; order Christensenellales; family Borkfalkiaceae; genus UBA4636. The sequence goes on from JAFZXN010000059.1 coordinate 1,492, forward strand.
CTCGGAAAAACAAATTATATGCTGTTTGAGTCAGTTGTTACAAATTGCGTTTATTACGGCACGGCGTTCGTTTTATGGGTATGCGGCGTTTGGCAACCTACTTTAACAGGTATTGCGTTGTTGTTCGGGATAGGAAATGCTTTCGATACTTTAGTCTCTTTGGGGGCTTATTGGTTTTTGTTAAAGAAAAATCGCATAAATATTCTTGACGTTGAGAAAAACAATCTTGAAATTTCCGATTTGGCTTGATTTTTTAGCTGTGCTTTGTCAACGAAGCGGCGAAAAATCTTTACGCTTCTTTGGGTTTTATTGATACTTTGGATAACTATAACGAGTGGCAGGAGGTCACCGCCGTATTGAAATTCTTATTTGCAGCGCGTTTAAAGTGTGTTTTTTTGCGTTATTCGGCGCAAACGCTTGCTTATTAAAAGCGGCGGTGATACAATAATCATTATTCTTCATATTTAAATTTATTACTTAACGACTACCTGACGTTTCAGGAAGGATTTGTCGGATATTTTAGGCTTATGATCGAATACGTTTCTTCCAATTTTATATTCTTATTGGAGCTTTTCGGGCTTCTGTTGCTGTTGCACGCGAGCGTGCACGTTTCCAAGTGGGCGGTGCGGGTGACGCTCGTAACGATATTATTGCTGTTCTTGAATTCCGTTTTCATCAATCTCGAAGAGTGGACGTGCGATTACGACAATTTGCGCGTATTGCGCTCGATTCTAACGTACACCATATATTCGATGCAGCCCGTCATTTTGATAATGACGATGATGATCGCTTCACCCCTCAAAAAGAAAGAGCTGTGGACGCTTATCCCGGAGGCGATCGCCGTACCCGTGTACTTTTCTTCGTATTGGACGCACGTCGTGTGCTGGTTCGACGAAAACAACTCGTATCACGGCGGGTACGTTACCATTTTGCCGTACCTTGTGTTCGGGTTTTACGTCGTAGTGTTTATGATGAAGGTATTCTTCAATTCCAAGCAGAACATGTTCCGCGACGCGAGCTCCATGCTTATCATCATCGTCGTCGGCATATTGGGAGTATTGCTGTATCTTATCACCGATTATTCCAACGATTACAGCGCCATTTTCGCAACGGCTATTTTGTTGTATTATCTTTATTACTACATTAATTTGTCCAAGATCGATTCGCTGACGGGGCTTAAAAACCGCAAGTGTTACTATCGCGACCTCGAAAGGGCCAAGCGCTCTATTACGGCCGTTGCGTCGGTGGATATGAACGACTTGAAGTTCATCAACGATACCAAGGGCCATGCCGAAGGCGACAAAGCCATTAAGACCGTGGCGGACTGTCTTGCCGTAAGCGGAACGAGAAAGACCGTTTATCGCGTCGGCGGCGACGAATTTATCATTCTTTACGGCGGGAAAGGCGACGAGATGATCGCCGATGATATCGCCTATATGCGCGCAAAAATATCCGAAACGCCTTACGTATGCGCTTTCGGTTACGCGCTCGTTAAAGACTACGAGTCCATCGAATTGGCCGTTACCGTTGCCGATAAGGCTATGTACGAAGATAAAGCGGCCTTAAAGCGCGAGTCAAAGTAATTATTTAACGCTTTTCATTCGCAGACCGCTGAAAACAGGTGGTAGTCGGTGGTCGGGCGATAGTTGGTCGCCGAACGGAAAAACGGTTGTAAAAATAGGTAAAAAATATGATAAAAGTTTATACCGGCGGGAAGGAGTTTGTCGGAGAAAACTCCGCGTTTCTCGATGAAAACAAGTATATGTCGTCGCTTTTTTATATCGACGCGAGAGTTTTGACGGAGCCTTCCGAAAAAAATTACGCTCTCAAAGCTTTTGACGGCGGCAAGACTTTGCTTGCCATAAAAGTCGAACCGTATAATCTTTTGCTGTACGGCGATAAAGAATGCGCCGACGAGCTGCTTTTATACCTTAAAGACAACGGTTTTATCTTCGACGGCATTATGTGTCCGACCGAAACGGGCGAATACGTCATGAGTATTTCGGAAAAACTCATTGAAAGAAAGTACGTTTTGACTATAGGTATGGACTTTATGGAAGCGACCGAGTATACCGAAGCTACCGCAAAAGAGGTGATCCCCGCAGTAGATTCCGACGTTGACGAAATTTTCGACAATTCCGTCCGTTTCTTTATAGATTGCAATCTTCCCGATAAGCCCGACAAGGCAAAATTAACGGGCAAATTGCCGAATTTCAGGGTGATAAAGGAAAACGGAAAGATCGTCAGCATGGCTATGTTTTCGGAAGATACGGATACTTCTGCCAGGATATCTTACGTTTTCACCAAGGCCGAATATCGCGGCAAAGGCTATGCGCGAAAAGTCGTCAATGCGGTCAAAAACGAAATATTTTCAATGGGCAAAGTCGCCACGCTCAACGTCGACCGTGCCAACCCGATATCCAATCATCTGTATTCGTCATTGGGCTTCAAAAAGGTGTTTTCGCAGGGTATTTACTTATCTAAGCGGTAGCTTTTTAAGCCGATTTGGCATTTATCGAAATGCGAACGAATAAAGTTTGCTTTGCCGGGTTTGCTCGGAACGAATAAATAAACGTGGTGAAAAATGAACGTTAAACTAATAAAACTTACCGAAGAATATAAAGAGCAATTGGGCGAGATGATTGACGAGTGGAAAGCCGACGTTGTTTTAAACGGCACGAACGGCTCGCCGAGCGCCATTTTCAAAAACGACTATCACGATTTCGACTCGTATTTGAAAAATCTCGAACACAAAGAGGCTTCAAACGGCAAGGTGCCCGATTCGGTGTATTTTCTTCTTGACGAAGACAGGAATATTCTCGTCGGCGCGGTCAATATCCGCCACTATCTTAACGAGGCGCTCTTAAAAGAAGGCGGGCATATCGGCGACGGCGTGAGACCGTCCGAAAGGCGAAAGGGCTACGCGACCGAAATGATACGCCTTGCGCTTATCGAGTGTAAAAAACTCGGTATCGACAGGGTGCTTATGACGTGTGATAAAGACAATATCGGTTCCCAAAAGTCCATAATAAAAAACGGCGGCGTACTCGAAAACGAATTTGTCGGTGAGGACGGCACCGTCGAGCAAAGATATTGGATAACTTTACGGTAGATCAAACAGGATAAACGCACTGAAAATGCCCGAAACGTCTTGGCGGCGGGGCGAAAAATGCCATAAAGCCGCCGACTTGTACGCGTAATTTATTGCTTTTATGTCAGAATTGATATTATACGAGCCGCGGCTTAAAGATCTGTGGTTCAAAGATAAGATGCTTTCCGACAAGGAAACCATGTCGTATAACGCCAAGTGGGGCGGGGCGATAGGGTTTCCCGATGATCGTCGCGCCGAATGGTATAAGCTCTGGGTGCAAAACGAAGACGGAAAAGGTTTTACCGCTATCTTTGCGATGAGTTTGGAAATTTCGTCGGGGAGATAGCTTACCGCTACGACGATACGCGCGGGATCTATCTTGCGGATATAATCATTTTCGCGCCTTACCGCTTGAAAGGTTACGGCAAACGCGGGTTGAATATCTTGTGCGAGCAGGCGAAAAGTCGCGGTATAACTTCGTTATTCGACGATATCGCTGTCGACAACGCCGCCGCGATAAACCTGTTTTATCCTGCGGATTTACCGAATACGACGTGACCGACGAAATCGTTACCTTAAAAAAGGATTTATAAAAAATGATCTTGCAAGAGTTTGACAACGAAAAAAACGCCGTCATCAACCCCGAAATGATATATAAGCGCGTGCCGGATTTTCCGGAAACGGTGGTCGCGGTGTTTTCGCATTATCTCTTCGATAGGCTCGTCAAGGTTTTGGACGGAAAACAGATAGCCGAACTTCGCGACGTGGACGGCAATCACCCCGTTTACAGCGTTACTTACAAAGGTAAAAAACTTGCCTTTGCCAAAGCAAGGGGCGGCGGGGCTTCGTGCGTGGGAACGTATGAAGACGTTATCGCTTTCGGCGCAAAGCGGATAATCCTTACCGGCAACTGCGGCGTTCTCGATAAAAGCATCGAAGATTGCGGGATAATCATTCCGAATAGAGCCATTCGCGACGAGGGCACGAGTTATCACTACGCCCCCGCCGCCGATTTTATAGACGTAAACGTCAGGTATGCGGACGTTTTTAAAAAGATCTGCGACGAACGCGGATATAAATACGTCGAAGGCACGACCTGGACGACCGACGCTTTCTACCGCGAAACGCCAGAAAAAGTCGCTCGTCGCAAAAAAATGGGCGCTATATGCGTGGAAATGGAATGTGCTTCCATGCAGGCAATGTGTAACTTCCGCGGCGTTGAGATGTTCGAGTATTTTTACGCGGGCGACAACCTCGATTCCGACAAGTGGCAACCGAGGAGCTTGTCCGGAAAAGTCCGCCTCGACAAAAAGGAAAAGATAGTTCTTTTGGCGTTCGAGCTGGCGGCGGAAATTTCGTAAAACCCCTCTATAAGTCGATTAACGCTCGTTTTAATAATATAAACGATACCGATAAAGGCTTTTTTCTTTTATATAAACAGTGACAAAAGTAAACGTAATAAAGACGAAATAACGAAGGCGATAGAGAGTTGGTAAACGACGGCTATCGCCGTTTTTTTTATGCCCGTTTCCTTTCTCATGGCGGCCACGGCTCCGATACAAGGCGGCGAAAACAGGTTGAAAATGACGAATGAGTACGCGGACGCCGCGTCGAAAAAGCCGAAAGCCTTGCTTGAAAACACGTTTGCCGCACCTTCCGCGCCTGCGATAACGCTCATCGACGATACGACCTGTTCTTTGGCGATAAAGCCTTGCAGACAGCATACCGTCGCTTGCCAGCTGTTTACGCCGATGACGGGCGCAAAAAGCGGCGATATCAGCTTTCCGATGCCGGCAAGGATACTGTCGTCGGCGTTTGAAACGTAGCCGCTACTTAAAGAAAACGAGCTTAACGCCCATATAATTATCGAGGAGATAAAGACCGTCGTTCCTACCCTCGCCGCAAACGAGCCTATCTTTGAAAAAGCGTCTTTGAATATGATTTTTATATCGGGGACCTTATAGTCTGTCAGCTCGTAGATAAATGGCGTTTTAGCTTTCGACGGCACGAAAAATTTCACCGTGAGCGCCGAAAAAACTATTATCACTATTGCCGAAACGTACATTGAAAATGCGGCTATCCCGCTCGTTGTCGGAAAGAAAAAGTCCGCGAATAACGCGATAATCGGCAGTTTTGCGCCGCAAGGCACGAACGGAACGAGCATTATCGTCAGCTCCTTTTCGCGCTTTGACGGGATAGTCCTCGTCGAGTAAATTGCGGGCACGGAGCAGCCCGAACCAACTATGAACGGAACGAGCGATCTTCCGCTTAAACCTATCGCCGATAAAAGCCGCTCGAAAACGAACGCCGCCCTTGTCATGTAGCCCGTCGCTTCGAGCGCCGACAGCAATAACTGCAGCGTAAATAGTTGCGGTATGAACGTAAGCGCCGTGCATACTCCCGCGAGTGCCCCGTCCGTTATAAAGCTTATCGTGACCAAAGAGAAGTTTGCCGATCTCATCAGCCCTTCCGATTTTTCGGATATAAACGAAAATAGCGCCGCTATCCCGTCCGAAGCCGCTTTACCGACCGAACCCACCGAAAGCGTGTATACGGCAAACATTATCGCAAAAAAGACGGGTATTGCGGCTATAGGATGAAGAACTGCTTTGTCGAGCAGCTCGCCGAAAGTCGCTTTTTTACGCTTGAAAAAGCAAAGCGAAACTATTTTTTCGCCTTTCAAAAAACGTTTTTCGGGTGTGTCGTACGCGGTCGGAAAGTTGAGCGTTTTATCGTTCTTTCCGCTACCTATCGGTTTCTGTAAACTCTCGTTTTTGGGGGCACTTTCGTTTATAAGCGATATAAGTTCTTTAACGCCGTTGCCGTTTCTTGCCGAAAGAAAAACGACGGGCGCGCCTACGAGCTTTTTGAAGAGTTCTTCGTTTGCGATAATGCCGACTTTTTTCATTCTGTCAGCCATATTCATAACGATAACTATCGGCTTATTTAAAGCGGTCAACTCGAAATAAAGGTTCAGCCCGCGAAGGGGCGCGGTGCCGTCTATAACGTCGACGATAAGGTCGTAATTACGCTCGATCAATAGAGAAACGGATACTTTTTCCTCTTCGGAAAACGGTTGCAAAGAGTATATCCCCGGGATATCCATAGCCGAAATATCGCTGCCGGCTACGGCCTTTTCCGTTCTTTCTACGGTCACACCCGCGCGGTTGCCGACGGCTTCGTTTGCGCCCGTTACGAGATTGAAAAGCGTACTTTTCCCCGAATTCTGATTTCCCGCAAAGACCACTCTCATTTTTCACCCTCTAAAGCTTTGACGATTATCTTTTTTGCCGTTTCTTTGCCGATCAGCAGGCGATATCCCGAATATTCGACGCAAAAAGGGCTGCCGATAGGCGACTTGAACGATATTTTGACCTTTCTTCCTACGGTCAGCCCCATTTCTCTAAGCAAAAACGTTTCCCTGTCGCTTTTTGTGAAAGCCGTTATGACCATTTCCTTGTTTTTCAAGGCTTTATCGAGAGTTTGACCGCCGTTTTCGATTGCTTTCATAATAGATTTTATGTCGCGTAACTTACATATATTAATCGGATATTATCCGGTCGTTTTTCTTCGATAGCAACGCGTTCGCTTTAGACCGGTTAAAAACTTCGCGGCGCGGGGCGAAAGCGGCTTGGAATTATTATGTAAGCATAACAAATTTGCATAGATGATTATCCAAATATTTAAAATTTTTATGATATTTGATTGATTTGACCGTCGCGATATGCTATAATATAATTACGTTGAGCCGAAAGACGTATTTCGGTTTTTAAAGACGGAAAAATCATACCTTACGGAGGTCATTATGAAGAATTATTTTGATTTGAAAGGACAGGTCGCTATAGTTACCGGTTGTTCGACGGGGCTCGGCGTGCAGATGGCGGAAGCTTTAGCCAATCAGGGCGCGACGATAGTTGCCGTCGCAAGAAGGCAGAACCTTTTGGACGAAGTAGCCGCCAAGATCAGGAGCGCTTACGGCGTCGAAGCGGTCGGCATAACTTGCGACATTACCGATACGAACAGCGTAGAAGCTATGGTCGATAAAGTAATGGAAAAATTCGGCAGGATAGATATCCTTATAAATAACGCGGGCACGGGCGCGGTGGCACCCGCCGAAGACATAACCGACGAGCAGTTTTCAAACGAAGTAAACATCGACCTTTTCGGTTCGTTCAAAGTTGCAAGAGCCGTTGCCAAAAAGGCTATGCTAAAAGCCGGATACGGCAGAATAATCAATATCGCGTCGATGTACGGTCTTGTCGGCAATAAGATAGCCCCCGCATCTCCTTACCACGCGGCAAAAGGCGGTGTCGTCAATATGACGAGGGCGCTCGCCGCTGAATGGGGCGAAAGGGGAATAACCGTAAACGCTATCTGCCCGGGATATTTCTATACTCCGCTCACCGTCGAAACGCTCAATTCGGAATTTTTCAAAAACTACGCGAAGACTATGATCCCGCTTTCCCGTTACGGCAACGAGGGCGAACTCGATACCGCCGCGCTCTTCCTTTCTTCCCCGATGAGTACCTACGTCAACGGCGTGATACTTCCCGTCGACGGCGGATATACGGCGATGTAAAATTATTAACACTTTTTCTTGTTAGCACAAGAAAAAGTCGTTAAGACTGTTGGTCGTGAGCGGCTTAACGCGGGAAATCAATCCCCGCTACCGCTCTCGGCTTGATTATATAGGATATAAACGATGTTGCCGCGTTCGCGGCAAACGATGTTGTCGGGCGTTTGCCGATCAAACGCCGTTTCCGACAAACGATATTACCGCATTTGCGGTAAACGATATTGCGCGAGAATTTCGCGCAAACTGCGGTCGTAAAGAAATTATTAACACTTTTTCTTGTCAGCACAAGAAAAAGTCGTTAAAAGTTGTGGTCGTGAGGCGTTTTACGGTCGAAATCAATCCGACCTACGCCTCTCGGCGAAATTATATAATTCGCAATTAGCAATTCGCAATTTTTAGGCTCGGTCGGGCGATTTGTTGTCGGTCTTCAAGCCTTCGACCGCAAATCGCCGAACGAAATTATATAAAACTATATTTAACATTTAACTTTTTTTTGTCAGCACAACAAAAATCGTTAAAACGGCAGGTAGCGTGCGATTGAAATTATATTGTTTTTACCTGAAAAGTATTACCTGACTTATGAAAGCAAAAGATCTTTCTTACATTGCAATTTGTACGGCGCTTATTGTCGTCTGCTCGTGGCTTACGATAGCTTTACCGATAATGCAATTTACTTTGCAGGTATTTGCCGTGGCGTTTTGCGCGTACTTTCTCGGTGTAAAGCGTTCGGTGTTTTCCGTACTCGTGTTTTTGTTGCTCGGCGTCGTGGGGCTTCCGGTTTTCAGCAATTTCAATTCGGGTTACGGAGCCATCGTGGGGCCTTCGGGCGGCTTTTTGATAGGTTTTATACCGTTCGTCGTCATAATTTCGTCGTTTGAACTTTTGGCAAAAGGCAAGATTTTTTTAAGGATAGTCGGCGCTGCCATAGCGCATTTGGTTTTATATGTCGTCGGCATATCGTGGTACGTCGTTTTAAGCGTAACGTCAAAAGGAAGCGAGTTTTTCACGGTTTTGACTTCGTTTACGGTCGCGATGCTGCCGCTTTACGCTATCGATATAATAAAGATAGTCGGGGCGATGTTCCTCGCGTCGTTTTTAAAAAAAGTTCTCGACCGCAAATAACGGGCTTAAATCAAACCGATCTCGTTTGCGGTAAATATCGGGTTGTTTCCCTTTTTTGAAACGCAAAAAAAGATGAAGGAGTGGTGATAATGAAATATTATTGCGACGCTTGCCGAAAGGCGATCGATACCGACCGTTGCCCCGTTTGCGGAAAAACGCGCCTTCACGCCGCTGAGCCGGACGATCTTTGCTTTCTTACGGAAAAAGAACAGATCTTAAGCGGAATGCTGGCCGACGTTCTTAAACAAAACGAGGTACCTTTTATCGGCGAGAACGTTTTGGGCGCGGGCGTGGCATTAAAGGTCGGCCCGATGTTCGAGAGGGTGCGCTTTTACGTCTTTTTTAATAATCTTTCCGTCGCCGAAAAAATCGTCGAAGAGTTGTTCTCAAAAGGCGGCGAAAATACCGACGACAATTAAAGATATATTTATATAAACTATCAAAAAAACACGGCTGCCGCAAGTTGATAAATGCAACTTGCGGCAGCTTTATTAATTTGTTCGGCGACAAAGCCGCCCGCCCTTTAGCGGTCTGCGGTAAACGAATTGGCGGTCGGCGATTTAACGACTTTTTCTTATGCCAACAAGAAAAAGTGATAATACAAAATATCATTTTACGGTGATACCCGTCATATATTATTCTTATGAAAAAGGTTTCCGTGATAGTGGCGTCGGTCACGTCGGCGGTTATTATAATGCTTGCGATATTTTTGCCCGTAAGCGAGCGCGATCTTGATAAAAAAGCCGAACGGCAGATACTTACGCTCTGGCAGATAGATTCGTTCGAGGGCGGAACGGGCTCGCGCTCGGCGTATTTAAAAAGGGTGTGCGAGAGTTTTGAAAAGAACAACGATTGTCTCGTTACGGTGATAACCGAGACCGCCGAGGACGCCGACGAAAAGCTTTCCCGCGGGGTGGCGCCCGACGTCATTTCCTTTTCTTCGGGTTGCGACGGCGTTTTGACCTATGCCGAAAGAATCGCGAAAAGCGAGTTTTCGGGCGGAGCGGAGATAAACGGCGTTTTTTATGCGAAGGCTTGGGCTTACGGCGGCTACGTCACGATAAAGAAAAAGGGGAAAATACCCGCCGAAACTGTGGTGGCAAAAGGTAAGACCACTCTTCCGGAAGTTGCCGCTTATTATGCGGGGGTAGACCTTGGCGGCGCGAAGTTCATGCTCCCGAAAAACGCATTCGAGTATTTTACCGAAAACGAAAACGTAATGCTTTTCGGCACTCAACGCGATATTTATCGGCTTAAAAACAAGCTCGACGAGTTCGATATAACGCCGATAGAAGGTTTTACCGACCTTATACAATACGCGGCGGTGACGACGGTAAGTAAAGATAAAGCTAACTTATGCGAAAAACTTGTCGGCCATATTGCAACTAGCGGCCAATCGGGCGTTACTTCGCTTGGGCTTTTGCCCGTCGATAAAAACTGTAAAATCGACGATAACGGGCTTATAGCGAGACTTTTTGACGTAAATTACGACAAGACCGTGTCGGTTTTTTTGTCCGACGGAGTGCGCCAAACGATATCGGAGCGGCTTAAAAACGCAAGTACCGCTTCGGAAGAAAAAGCCGATTTTTTAAAAAGTGTTATCAAATCATTGAAATAAAGAAAATATTAGTGTAAAATAAAGAGGTAAAGATTGTATAAATATCTTACGGAAAAGTTTGAAGGTCTCGAATACGATCTGAACGCCGAGCTCGGAAAGATGACGAGCTTTAAAACGGGCGGGACCGCCGATATCGTAGTCTATCCGAAAAGCGTCGGTCAGTTCAAAGATATCGTGGCCGCATTGAAAGGTCGCGACCACGTTATCCTCGGCGGCGGGACCAACGTTCTCGTTTCCGATAGCGGTTATCACGGCGTAGTCGTGAGCACGAAAAATCTCAACAAGATAAAGACGGTCGGAAATATCCTCGTCTGCGAATGCGGGGTGAAAAATTCCGCCGCGGTCACGGCTTGTGTGCAGAACGGATTGTCGGGGCTTGAATTTGCCGTCGATATCCCGGGAACTATCGGCGGGCTCGTCGCGATGAACGCCGGTTGTTATAACAAGGCGTGCGAAGACGCCGTTTGTTACGTCGTTGCCGAAAACGGAGTTTACAACAAGACCGATTGCCGTTTTTCGTACAGAAAAAGCCGGTTTTTATCGGGCGAAGCCGTTTATTTGGCGGCGTTCAAACTTAAAATCGCCGAAGAAGAGACCATAAACTTCAAGCTCAACCGCTTCCGCGGCGCGCGTACCAAGTCTCAACCCAAAGGCAGATCCTGCGGCTCGGTGTTTTTGAACGAAGGGTTTTTCGCAGGCAAGATAATAGACGAAGTCGGTTTAAAAGGTTATTCGATAGGCAGCGCGCACGTATCGGACACGCACGCCAATTTCATTATTTCAGAAGGGACGAGTTCGCAGGACGTTTACGACCTTATACGATACGTAAAAAAGAAAGTTTTCCTCGATACGGGCACGGAGCTACACGAGGAAGTCATATACATAGGCGAATTTTATGATAATAAATTGTGATTTTCACACTCACACGACGTACAGCCACGGCAAAGGCACGATCCTTGAAAATGCGGTCGCGGCAAAGAATGCGGGCTTGACGGAAATAGCCGTGACCGACCACGGCTTTTCGCACCCCGCGTTCGGTATGCGCAGGAGAAAATTGGATAAAATGCGCGCCGATTGCGTCGCCGCAGAAAAGGCTACGGGCGTAAAGGTGCTGCTTGGCATAGAATCCAATCTTCTCGGCATAAGCGGGGCTATCGACGTAAAGGAAAAGGATTACGACAAGCTCGATATTATCCTTGCCGGCATACATCGCTTCGTTTTATACGACACGCCGCGCGGCTGGTGGGAAATGCTGTTTATGAATACGTGGACGCAAAAGGTCACAAAAAAGCCGTCGGACGCGCTTATAAAATACAATACCGCCGCGTATTGTAACGCCATAAAAAACAATCCCATCGATATAATAACGCACGTCGGTTTTTTAAACTTCTGCGACGCGAAGACTGTCGCCGAGTGTTGCGCCGATCACGGAACTTATTTCGAGATAAACACCAAAAAGGTGCATCTTTCGGTCGAAGATTGGCAAAAAGTGCTGGAAACGAAGGTCAATTTCGTAATAAGTTCGGACGCGCACAGCCCGTCAAGAGTGGGCGACGCGGCGCTTTTTTACGAGCAGGACAAGCTCGTAAACTTCCCGCGGGAGAGGATACACAATATCGACGGACGGCGCCCGACGTTCAGATTCGAGCAATTCAAAAATGGAAGATAGTTTCGGCGCCGCAAAAAAAGCGGTCGTCAAACGCCGATAAATAATAACTGCCGGTGATAAAATGAGTTTCACGAGCGAAATAAAAAAACAGATAACGGACGTTAAGATAATTGACAAAAAGGCGCAAAGCGCTTTTATTTCCGCATTTTTGAGAACGTGCGGAAGCGTGGAAACGTCGTCCGACGATATCGGTTTTTCGGCGTATTCCGAAGAGGATTCGCTGAAATATTTTGCGCGCCTTATAAAACTTCGCTACGGGAAAACTTGCGTAATCGAAAAGGTCGCCAAGACCGAACGCGCCCGCGCAACGCTTATCGACGGCGACAGTTTATATATCCTTACGGACCTCGGCATATTGAAAAAGGACGGCGGGGGTATAGAAGTAAGTCTTAATATCGGCGCGGACGTTTGCCCCGACGAGGTTTCCGCAAAAGCGTTCATCGCAGGCGCGTTTCTCGGCGCGGGCAGCATTACCGTTCCCAAGCTTTTTGAGGGCAGGGCGCAAACTAAAACGGGTTATCATCTCGAAGTCGTGTTTTCAAAATACGTTACCGCCGCGGATTTTTCGTCGCTGCTTGCCGAAAACGGATTCTTCCCGAAGCTCGTCGAAAGAAAAGAACAGTTCGTCGTATATTTCAAAAACGTTGAAGAGATCGAGAGTTTTATAGGAATGTGCGGGGCGAACGGGGCGTATTTCAAGCTCAACGACCTGCAGATCCAAAAGGAGATAAGAAACCGCGAAAACAGAAAGATCAACTGCGAAATGTCCAATATGACCAAGACTATCGACGCGTCTATCCGCAGCCGCGAAGATATCAAGACGGTCATCGATTGCGTGGGTGCGGAAGGTCTTTCCGAGCCTTTGAGGCTCGTCGCCGATGCTAGGCTTAATAACGAAGATATGTCTTTGCAGGAGCTTGCCGATATGCTCGGGATATCGAAAAGTTGCTTGACGCACAGGTTGCGTAAACTTTCGGAGCTTGCCAAAACTCTCAGATAACGGGCTTATAGGCAGACTTATTATAAAATAAGATATGTTCGGAGGGGTGCAAAATGAAGATAGCGGTGGTCGGTTGCGGCAGATGGGGAACGTTCATAGCCTGGTATCTTGACAAAAAGGGTTATAACGTCACGCTTTTGGGGCGCGAAACTTCTTCAAGGTATCAAGCGCTCGTTCGTAGTCGTGAAAACGAATACGTCAAGCTTCCCGAAAGCCTTGCTCTTTCAAGCGATTTTTATTCGGAAATGAAAAATGCGGATATCATCGTCATATCCATAGGCGCGCAAAATCTTCGGGAGTTTCTGTCGTCCGTCGACGGCACGATATTAAATAGCAAGATATTCGTGCTTTCGATGAAGGGCATCGAGGCCGATACGGGCAAAAGGCTTTCCGTGGTAGCGACCGAATGCGGCGTCAATAAAAACAACCTTGCCGTTTGGGTAGGCCCCGGTCATATTCAGGAATTCGTGGCAAACAGGCCCAATTGCATGGTCATCGATTCTGAAAACGAAGATCTCACGAAAAAGCTCGTCGGATACTTCGGCAGCGACCTTATCAGGTTTTATTACGGAGACGATCTCATCGGTAACGAAGTGGGCGCCGCCGCAAAGAACGTTTTCGGTATCTGCGCGGGCATTCTCGACGGCGCGGGGCTGTCCACGTTAAAAGGCGCGTTGATGGCTCGCGGCGCAAGGGAGGTATCAAGGCTTATAAAGGCTATGGGCGGCAACGAGCTTTCGGCTTACGGGCTATGCCATCTCGGCGATTACGAAACGACGCTCTTTTCAAAGTATTCCAACAACCGCAATTACGGCGAGGCGCTCGTTTTAAAGCAGCCGTTTACCAAGCTTGCCGAAGGCGTTATGACGGCGAGCGCATTGAAAAAGCTCGGCGAAGAATATAACGTCGACCTACCTATCGTAAACGCCGTTTGTTCCATACTTTTTGAAGATAACGAACCTATAGCCGCACTTAATAGTTTGTTTTCGCGCTCATCTACGAAGGAGTTCAACTGAAAAATGACGGCGCTTGAAATAGTAATGGTCAGCCTTTCGGCGACGCTCGTATGCCTTATAGCGGTGATTTTCATAATCGGGAGAGTTATCACGAAATATCTTACGCATAAGGTGGTCGATTATTCGGTACTGAACGAATTTGCTCCCGAAAACCCGATAGTTTTCCTCGGCGACTCGCTGACAGACCTTTTCCCCGTTCACGAATTTTTGCCCGACGAAAGGATAATCAACAGGGGGATATCCAACGAAACGACTTTCGACGTCGGAAAACGGCTCGACGACATAATCGTTTTAAAGCCGCGCGCAGTCTTTTTGCTCGTCGGTATCAACGATTATTTAAGATTGAAGAAAAAGAGCGAACCTCGCACGGTCGCCGAAAGAGTTATAACTATAGCCGATAAACTTTCGTCCGTATGCAGTGACGTCAGGGTGATCTCGTTATATCCGATAAACCCGAAAAAAACCAAAATAAGCGCTTTTTATTTAAGAAAAACGACCAACGAAAAGATCAATTCCACCAACGCCATTTTGAGAAAGCTGTGTATCGAAAAAGGATATAAATATATAGATATCCATTCCTACCTTATCGACGAAAACGGCTATTTAAAAGCCGATTACACGATAGAAGGTCTTCATCTTAACTTAAAAGGTTACGCCGCTTTAACTCCGTACTATAAAGAACAATTAAATTCGATCGAATAACGTTTCGTAAAACGATACGCAATAGCTTTTCACGTAGCACACAGATTGTTTTCCATATAAAAAGTGCCGCTATAAGTCGATAATCGACCTATAGCGGCACTTTTTGCTTTATATCGTTACGCTATTATATTGATAAGTCTGTTGACGATGACGATGACTTTTTTGACGGGTTTGCCTTCGAGGGCGGCGATGACGTCCGCGTCGGCAAGTGCCGCTTTTTCGATGTCCTCTTTGGACAAACTCTTTGAAAGGACTATCTTTGCTTTCATTCTGCTGTTTATCTGAACGGCGTATTCTACTTCGTCTTTTACGAGTTTCTTTTCGTCGAAAGTCGGGTAGTCGGCAAGGAACACCGAACTCTTATTGCCGAGCTGCGACCATAATTCTTCCGAAAAATGCGGAGCGCACGGGGCAAGAAGAAGTACCATTCGTTTCATGGCTTCTTTCATTAAAACGGTGTTTTTAACGGGCAGATTGTCGTACTTATTGAGCGCGTTCGTCAGTTCCATCAGCCTTGCTATCGCCGTGTTGTACGAAAGGGTGTTCATATCGTTATCGACCGACTTTATGGTGTTATTGAGAACGAAATCGAGTTCCTTTTCGTCCGCGCCGTAAGTATCGGCGTTTTCGTCGGGCATGGCGGTTATCTTATAGAAAAGCCTTTCAACCCTGTCGAGGAATTTCGCCACCGACTTGATGCCGTCGTCGTTCCACGGGCCGCCGTCGACGTAGTTGAATCCGAACATAAGATAGAGCCTTAAAACGTCCGCGCCGTATTCTTCGACGTACGGATCGGGCGAAACGACGTTGCCTTTGGATTTACTCATCTTATTGCCGTCGGGGCCTAAAATAACGCCCTGGTGCGTAAGCGAAGTAAACGGCTCGTCAAAGTTAAGATAACCCATGTCGCGCAGAGCTTTCGTGAAGAAACGCGCATACAGTAAGTGCATGCAGGCGTGTTCCGCGCCGCCGACGTACTTATCTACGGGCAGCATTTTATTGATTATTTCGGGATCGAACGGCGCTTTATCGTTATGAGCGTCGGGGTATCTTAAATAGTACCAACTCGAGCAGACGAAGGTGTCGAGGGTATCGGGATCCCTTTGCGCGTCGCCGCCGCACTTGGGGCATTTGCAGTGCATAAAGCCTTCGTGCTTGGCAAGAGGCGACTTACCGTCGGGCTTGAACTCCACGTCGTAAGGAAGAAGTACCGGAAGGTCTTCGTCCGGAACGGCAACGTCGCCGCAATGCGGACAGTGGATAACGGGAATGGGCGCGCCCCAATAGCGCTGACGGGATATGAGCCAGTCGCGCAGGCGGTAATTGACTTTAAAGCTTGCTTTACCGCCGTCTTCGAGCTTTTTGACGATAGCCTTTCTCGCGTCGTCGCCGAAAAGGCCGTCGAACTCGCCGCTGTTTACCAGATAACCGTCATCGGTAAAGGGAAGAGTTGCGTTGCCTTCCTTGTCGGTTATGACCTGCGTTATCGGCAGACCGTACTTGCTCGCAAAGGCAAAGTCCCTTTCGTCGTGCGCGGGAACGCCCATAACTGCGCCCGTGCCGTAGCTGAACAAAACGTAGTCGGCGGCGTAGATGGGGATCTTTCTTCCGTCGGCGGGGCTGACGGCGTAAGCGCCGATAAATACGCCCGTTTTTTCGCGGTCGGAAGAGAGCCTGTCTATTTCGTTGGTTTTTGCCGTTGCCTCGACGTAAGCTTTGACGTCCTTTTCACGGTCGGGCGTAGTGAGCTTTGCGACGAGCGGGTGTTCGGGCGCGAGAACGACGTACGAAACGCCGAATATGGTGTCCGCACGGGTGGTGAAGACCTTGAATTCGTCACCGCTTTCCGCCGCGAAAGTTATTTCCGCACCGTAAGACTTGCCTATCCAGTTTTTCTGCATAAGTTTGGTCTTTTCGGGCCAATCGAGCCCGTCGAGCCCGCTTAACAGTTCTTCCGCGTAGGCTGTTATCTTAAAGAACCATTGCGTAAGGTTTTTCTTGACGACGGGCGAACCGCATCTTTCGCACACGCCGCCCGCAGCCTGTTCGTTGGCAAGCACGGTATTGCAGGAAGGACACCAGTTCACGGGCGCTTCCTTTCTGTAGGCAAGGCCTTTTTCGTACAAGCGGAGGAACATCCACTGTGTCCATTTATAGTAATCGGGCATACAGGTCTTGATCTCTGCCGTCCAATCGAACATAGCCCCGATATGGCGCAACTGATTTTCCATCGTTTCAATGTTTTTGAGCGTGGAATCCTGCGGGTGAATGCCCGTCTTTATGGCGTAGTTTTCCGCGGGTAGACCGAATGCGTCGAAGCCCATAGGCTGAAAGACGGCGTAGCCTTTCATCTTTTTGTAACGGGCGTAGCAGTCGGCAAGTCCGAAGTTATACCAATGCCCCATGTGAAGCTTGGCGCCCGAAGGATAGGAAAACATTTCAAGACAGTAGAATTTTTTATCCGTCTTGCTTTTGTCAAATTCGTTGAGCTTGTTTTCTTCCCAATACTTTTGCCATTTCTTTTCGATCGCGTGCATATCCATAAATAGCTCCTTACCGCCCTTTTAGCGGGCGATACAAGATTAATAACTATGTTATTATAGCATTTAAGAATTCAAAATGCAAAGCTTATAAGGCGTTTTTCGATAGTTTTAAGGCAATTTTTTCTCGTGCTTTCCGATAGCCGCCCTGCTTGCTACGGAAAAAGCCTTTTAAAAAGCCGCCGCAAAAACCATTATAATCGACAAAAAGCCCCTCTATAGGTCGATTATCGGCAAAAAACGGTATTTTGCGTCATATAAACCGGCAAAAGAAAATATAATATAGATCGGGGGATATGATATGCCGTTTTTGAGCGACTGGTTATTAAAAGGCGAAGGTTTCGAGGCGGTCGGCGAAAAGTATTATCTGTCATATCCGATAGGCGGAAGGTTCGAAAACGTTGTTTCCGTAGCGGAGATATCTCCCTGCCGGATAGTTCTGCAATTAAAAAAAGGCAAGCTCGGTATCTTCGGCGAAGGGCTCGAAATACGCTCTTATTGCGTAAGCGACGTCACCGTCAGCGGAAAAATAACGAGGGTGGAAAGACTATGCTGAATTCGACCGCAACGATACTTATCGTCGGAAGAAACCGCTCAATGTTGTTCGAGCGGCTCAAAAAACGCAAAATTCTGCTTCTGAAAGTAAAAATTATCGACGATAAACGATTATTTATAAAAGTAAAATATAAAGATGCCGCAAAAGTCTTTGAAATTTGTAAGAATATGTGGTATAATAAACTCGTTGCGGTAAACGGGCCGAGAAGGATACTTTCGTTCTTTTTGACAAAACTGCCGCTTACGATAGCCGCGGCGCTGTTTATAGCGGCGATATGCGTTCTTGATAATTTCGTTCTTTTCGTCGACTTTAGCGGCGTGCCGAAAGCTTATTTAAAAAAGGCGGCAAGGATAATAGACGGGCACAGGATAGGTTTTCTGACTCCTTTTTCCGCTATCGACTATAAAGGCGTCGGAAAAGAGCTTTTATCTATCGACGGCGTAGGCTATGCGAGCGCCGAGAAGGCGGGCTATTCGCTGAAATTGACGGTTAAAGCCGACGATATGGACGAAGCGCCCGTCAAAAGCCGCAAGAATATAGTTGCCGACGTCGACGGGATAGTCAAAAGCGTTTCCGTTTACAGGGGAAGAGCTTTGAAAAAAGTCGGCGACCAAGTCAAAGCGGGCGATATCATCGCCGACGGCGCGGTAGAGCTTGCCGACGGAAGTATCTCTTACGGCGATTGCATGGCGCTTATCGTGGTGGAAAGGTCGTTTACCGAGGATATTTTGTCCGACGAAGATACGCCGTCCGCCGTTTCTCGCGCAACGGCTACGGCAAAGCTCGGGTACGACGACGTTTGCTCGTGCCGTGCCGAGGTCATACCTTTTGAAAAAAGATATATAATAAAAGTTACGGTGGCAACCAACGTTGTCTACGGAGATTGAATGAAACTTGCTAAACGAAAACTGCACGTCGACGGTGCGGAAGAACTCTCGCTCCTATTGGGGAATTTCGACGGAAATCTCGATATTCTGAGCGGGCAGACGGGCGCCGAATTGTTCGTCGACGGCGAGGATATACTTATCGGCGGCGACGACGAGTCCGTCGAAACGGCGTATACGGTGCTTGACAAACTTATCGACGCGATAGCCCGCGGCGAAGAGATAGATAAAGCCAAGATAGTCTATTACGTTTCGCTTGCGAAAGACGGCGACGTCGAAGAGGTGGACAAGCTCGCTAAAGGCGTTGTCACTATAACGGCCAAAGGAAAGCCCGTAAAGTGCAAGACGCTCGGGCAAAAGCGTTACGTCGACGAGATAGCCAAAAACCCGATAGTTTTCGGTATCGGGCCTGCGGGTACGGGCAAAACGTATCTTGCGGTGGCGGCCGCCGTCGGCGCTTATAAAAACAAGTCGGTCGAAAAAATAATCCTGACGCGCCCCGCGGTGGAAGCGGGAGAGCGGCTCGGATATCTCCCGGGAGATCTGCAATCCAAAGTCGATCCCTATCTTCGTCCGCTTTACGACGCGTTGCAGGAAATGTTCGGGCTGGACAACTATCAGCGCCTTATGGAAAAGGGCGCGATAGAGATAGCGCCTTTAGCCTATATGCGCGGCAGAACGCTCAACAACGCTTTTATCATTCTCGACGAGGCGCAGAACGCCACCAAAGAGCAGATGAAAATGGTTTTGACGCGTATGGGCGAAGGCAGTAAGATGATAATAACAGGCGACGTTACGCAGATAGACCTTCCCGCAGGCAAAACCAGCGGGCTCATACACGCCGCGTCGATATTAAAGGGCGTTGAAGGTATTTCCGTAGTCAACTTCTCGCATAAGGACGTCGTTAGGCATCCGCTCGTTATGGAAATAATAAAGGCTTACGCCAAAGACGAACACAGAAAATAATTAATTACGGTCGACGATAGTCACGCGCTTTTTAACGCGGGCGGATACCGTATCCGTACAACTCAATTTTCGGGGGTTTTATGTTTTTACAATCAAAAAAAGTTTTACCCTGGACGGGTAAAAATTACTTCGTATCGATACTCAATTTCGTCATTCACACATTAATAATGACGGGGATAGCGATAGGCGTCACGTTTATCAACGCGGGCGGCGGCGAAAGCTTTTTGTCGTACGTATCGCAAGGCTCGAATCTTATCAGGTACGCCTATCTCGGCGGGTTCGTATCGCTTCTGAACGCGGCGGTCTACCTGTATTTTTACTACGAGTTCAAAGATTACCTTTTAAAGGTAAAAAATATAACCGTACTGTTCCTTATACTTTATTTAAGCTATATCCTCACGTTCGTTCTCGGCAACTACGTGGGTATCTACGCCCGCCCGATAGCCTTGTGCGCGCTGTTCGTACTGCTTCTTATCAACAAGCGCACGGCGGTATTTATGAACTTCATATTTGCCATATTCGTGTTTTTGACGGACGTTATGACCAACCAGCCGTTCACCGTGATGCAGGCAAGCTCCTCGATGATAATGACGGTCACCATCAGTATAGTTGCCGTTTATCTTATCGACGGCACCGGCTCGCGTATAAAAGTGTTCGGTATGGGGCTGGTCATTTCCGTGCCGATAAGCGTTATAGCTCTCATACTCGAAGTCGAAACGCTGACCGATTACAGAAACCTTTTGACGATAATATTCCATTCGTTTACGGGCGGGCTGTCTTCCGTCGTCATCATGATGGCGGCGCTACCCATATTCGAATATCTTTTCAATATTTTGACCAACTATCGACTTGCGGAGATAACCGACCACAAGTCCAAGCTCATCAAGCGTATGAAAGACGAGGCCTGGGGAACGTTCAATCATTCCACGGTCGTTGCGTCTTTAGCCGAAACGTGCGCGGCGGCTATCGAAGAAAACCCCATTCTGGCAAGAGCCGCGGCTTATTATCACGACATCGGCAAGCTCAAACAACCCATTTACTTTACGGAAAATCAGGACGGTAAGTATAACCCGCACGACGATCTTACCCCCGAGCTTTCCACCGAAATAATCCGTTCGCATACGAGAGACGGTTACGAACTCATCAAAAAGTATCATCTGCCGATAATCCTTGCGGACGTTGCCAGAGAGCATCACGGCACGCTCCCAATCCAGTATTTCTATATGAAGGCGCTAAAATACACCGAAGGCGAACTCGACATAAACGATTTCTGCTATCCGGGGCCGAAACCCCACTCCAAGATAGCCGCCATTATAATGCTTGCCGACGGGTGCGAGGCGGCGGTGAGAGCGCATAACGACCGTTCGAGAGAGAAGGTCGAAATGATAGTCGATTCAATCGTCGAAGACAGAATGAAACGCGAACAGTTTTCCGACTGCGATATCACCATGCACGAGATAGACCTTATAAGAGACGCTATCGTCAACGGCCTTTCGGGCGTTTACCACGACAGGATCAAATATCCGAAAATGCCCAAAACGGGCAAGAACGCGTTCTCTTCGTCGTCCGATCGTAGCTCCGACCGCGAAGAAAAAAAGAATTGATAAAAGCTTATTTAAAAGGACGGATAAATGCTTAAGATCTATTGCGAAGACAAGATCGAACTCCCTCGAATAAACGACGTGGCGGCGGCGGTCGCAAGCGAACTTTGTCAGCGCGCCGACCTTTACGCCGAATTGCAGTTCGTTTCTTCTAAAAGGATACGCGTCATCAACAGGGAAAATCGCGGAGTGGACGCCGTTACCGACGTTTTGTCCTTTCCTATGCTCGAAAACGTCAAGGGCGTAAAAATAACGAAAAGCGCCTTTCCCTTCGACTACGATCCCGACAAAAAGGCGGTTTTTATAGGTTCAGTCGTAATATCTTTATCGCGTGCCAAAAGTCAGGCGAAAAAGTACGGCCACAGCGAGGAAAGGGAAATTTATTATCTTATCGTGCATTCGCTTTTGCATCTTTTCGGGTTCGATCACGTGACCGAAACGGATAAACGCGAAATGCGCGCCGCAGAAGAAAAAATCATGACGAAGTTAGGTGTTTTAAGGTGAAAAGCGGAATAGTCGCCGTAGTCGGCAGAGCAAATGCGGGGAAATCCACCCTTATCAACGTACTCGTGGGCGAAAAGGTCGCCATAGTTTCTCCCAAACCGCAGACGACGCGGGAAAGGATACTCGGGGTGTTGACGAGAGAAGACTATCAGATAGTTTTCGAGGACACGCCGGGCATATATAAGGCAAGTTCGCTTTTGAACGAGCGTATGCAAAGATCGACGGAGCTTGCAACAAAAGACGTTGACCTGATCCTTTTCGTTCTCGACGCGCACGACAGCCTTAAAGACGAGGACGTCGCGGCGCTTAAACGTTACGCTACGGGCAAACTTCCTTTGATCCTCGCTCTATCCAAAACGGATATAATGCCCAAAGAAAGGATACCGGAACTTGTCAAAAGCTTCGACGGCATAAGCGGCATAACCAAGATAATATCGCTTTCGGCGCGCCGTGGCAAAAACATCAAAAAGCTTGTGGACGAGCTTGTGAAACTGCTCCCCGAAGGCGAAAAGATATACGGCGACGACGTTATTTCCGACCGTTCCGAAAGATATATGATAGCGGAAATAATGCGCGAAAAGATGCTTTTGAAGTACGATAAAGAGATCCCGCACGGGGTGGCGGTCGTCATCAACACTTTCGAGAAGCAGAAAAACGGCGTTTACGACGTCAACCTCGATATCGTTTGCGAAAAGCAAAATCATAAAGCCATCATAATCGGCAAACAAGGTCAGGCTTTGAAAGAGGTGAGTTCTTTTGCCCGTCAGGGTATGGAAAAATTCCTCGGCGCGAAAGTGTTTCTGACCGTTTACGTCAAAGTCAAAGAAGATTGGCGCAACGATCCTTCCCGCTTAAAAGAATTCGGCTACGGCGAAAACGAAATGTATTGATATTTTTATTTGGCACATACTCTTTTCAAGGAGGCCGATATGGATAACGATACGCCGGCAAAAGCCGCGTGGAAACTCTTTGAAAAGACGGGACAAATAGGCTATTATCTTTTATATAAAAAGTTGTCCGATGATCCGACCAAACGTTAAAAGTCCGCCTATAAGCCCGTTATCGACGATTTTTTTTATTATTTAACGTTCCATGACGCAAAAATTCAACGCACTTTGCATACGTTCCGTTTCCTGGCGTGAAAGCGATAAGCTTATCTCGCTGTTTACGCTTGAAAACGGGAAAGTCGATTGCGTCGTGCGCGGCGCTATGGGCGCGAAATCGAAGTGGCGCTTTGCCGCGGAACCCTTTTGCTTTGCCGAATACGTTCTTACGGAAAAGTTCGGAAAGCTCACCTTGTCCGAGGCAAATCAGATAGACGGGTTTTACGGTCTGCGGTACGATATGGATAAGCTTTACGCCGCGTCCGCGGTCCTTGAATTCGTCCGTCAATGCGTATACGAAAACGTCAGGTCGTACGAGCTGTTTTTGCTGACGGTAAGCTCGTTGAAAGCCGTCGAAACGGGGGCGTATCCCTATCTTTCGCTCGTAAGATATCTTGCGGAGGCTTTGAAACTTATAGGTTACGGCGCTCGTTTCGACGTCTGTCACGTCTGCGGAGAAAAACCGAAAGACAGGGTGTTTTTCGATTTCGACGCGGCCGCCCCCGTATGCGAAGACTGCTTTGCGGGCGGATTGTCCGAGATGAGAACGAGCACCTTATCGTTGATAAATGCGGCCATCGCTCTTCCCGTCGATCATTTCAAAAACCCGGACGCATCGGCTTACGCCGAAATTTTAAAGGAAGACCGTTCCGTGTATTTCGCGCTGAAATTCCTTGCGTATTATATGGATATCAAGGCGGGGATAACGTTAAGATCGGTCTCGGATATCCTCGGCGATTTTTCCGAAAAATAACGATATATCCCGATTACTTGCCGCGTTTGCGGCGTTTTTTTTTACGATAAAAAGGCGAATTTCGTCAAATAGCTGAAAAAAGAGCTTTTTATATTTTCCGTTTGGCGCTTAAAAACGCTTTACAACGCCCCGTTTAAAGTTTATAATTTAATATGATCTTTGGGGCGGGGTGAGATTCCCTACCGGCAGTAAAGTCTGCGAGGGCGTTTTTCGCCTTGACGGAGCTTATTTCTCCGACCGACGGTATAGTCCGGATGAGAAAAGATTTTTTTTGTGAAAAAGTGCCCCGTTTTGCGTGTTTTTTTATTGCGTGAACGGGCTTTTTTTATCGGAAAACACCTTTAAAAACCGTTTTGCCCCGACGTTAAGGAGCTATATTATGACCAACGAACAAGGATCGATCGAAATAAGATCGGAACACGAAGAGCAAGAAGAACAGACAAAAGAACTTAAGATGAAAAACGAGAAAAAAAGCGGCGCGTCGAGGACGTTCAGCGGAAGGAGGATAGCGCTTTCGGCTATGTTCACGGCGGCGGCGTTCGGCGTATCCTGGCTGGAATTTCCGTTGTTTCCCACGCTCGACTTTTTAAAGCTGGATTTTTCGTTTGCACTGCTACTTATCGGCGCGTACATGCTCGGGCCGACGCTCGGCGGGATATCGGTAATAGCCGTGCAGCTTTTAAGGCTGACGATAACGCGCTCGTTCGGGGTGGGCGAGATAGCCAACCTCATCGCCGCGGCGTGCTTTATAATCGTGCCGTCGCTTATCTACCGTTTCAAAAAGGGCTTGCCGACGGTATTTATATCGCTTGCCGTGGGAACGGTGATGCTGATACTCGGTTCGCTTTTATTCAACAGGTTCATAACCTTCCCGCTCTTTATCGGAGAGGCGGGAAAGCAAGTTTTTTACGCCAATATCTGGCTCATAGTGCTTTTTAACCTTATAAAAGCCTTAAGTAACGGGGCCATAACCCTGCTTTTATACAAAAGGCTCAAAAAATTGTTTAACAAAATGCTGTAAATGGTGTATAATCGAATTATGGAGAGAATAACTGCCACACCGAACGAGACGATAGCCGTCGCCGAAAACTACGCGAAGACCTTAAAAGCCGGCGACGTGGTTTTGTTAAAAGGCGGAATGGGCGTCGGAAAGACCGTGTTTGCCAAAGGCGTTGCCAAAGGCCTCGGCATAACCGAAGAAGTTTTAAGCCCCACTTACGCCTATATGAACGACTACGACGGCAAGCTATATCATTACGACTGTTACAGGCTCACGGGCGGCGAGCACGCATTGGCGCTCGGGCTGACAGACTATTTTTACGCGGGCGGGATCTGCCTTATAGAGTGGGCGGAAAACATCGCGTCCGTCCTTCCCAAAGACTGCAAGGTGGTAACTATCGAGTCGCTCGGCGATGAAAAAAGGAGGATAACCTTATGAATTATCTTGCCGTCGACACGAGCGCGGAGCACCTTACAGTCGTGGCGCGAGTTAAAAAAAAGACTGAGACCTTTTACGTTGACGGCTGCGGGGCGAAACATTCCGAAACGGTCATACCCGCCGTCGAAAGCGTTTTAAATAAGCTCGGCGCGTCGCCGTCGGATATAGACGTTTTCTGTTCGGTCGTCGGCCCCGGCTCGTTTACGGGTATCAGGATAGGCGTATCCACGATAAAGGGCTTTGCGGACGCATTTAAAAAGCCTGTGCTTGGTGTAACCTCTTTCGACACGCTGGCATACAATATACAGTCGGGAAAAGTCATTGCCGCCATTGACGCGAGGCACGGTTGCTACTACGCTTGCCCGTATCTGAATAATAAAGCTTTAACGCCGGCGTTCGTCACCGAAAAAGAGCTTAAGGAAATGGCGGAAGGAGCGACGATAGTAAGCTATCCTTACGCGGATTTTGATATCGAGGGTAAAAGCCCCGTTGCAGCCGATCCCGCAAAAGGGCTTATAAAAGCCGTCGAAGACAAGATCGAAGAGGCGGACGAAAACGTCGATTCATTAAAGCCTTTGTATCTTCGTTTAAGTCAGGCGGAGGAAGGACGTAAATAATGCTGCGACAATGGAAAAAGTCCGATAACGAAGTTATAGGCCGACTTGAGGTAGAAAACTTCCGTTCGCCCTGGTCGCTCGAAATGCTCGATTCGTGCTTTTTATACGACAACTTCTACGGAGTGGTGGAAGAAGGCGACGGCGTTATTATCGGCTACGTCGGCGCCGTCTATTCGGGCGAAGACGCAGACGTGATGAACTTGTGCGTGGACGAAAAATACCGTCGAAGAGGCTACGCGACGAAACTTATGAACGGCATTATCGACTATCTGAAAGAGCGTTTGGTCAAGAACGTATTTCTGGAAGTGCGCCGTTCAAATCGGTCGGCGATCGCGCTTTACGAAAAGCTCGGCTTTACTAAAGTCGGCGAGAGAAAACGTTATTACGAAAACACCGAAGACGCGATGGTTTACGTTTTGTTTATCGGTCAATGACTGTTGGCGTTTCCGACGCTTTAAACGATATGCTCGATAACGCCTTTATAAAAGGCGAGGGCGAAAATCTCTTGTTTTTGCACGGGTATTTGTCGTCGAAAGAAAGCTTTTTCAAGCAGACGGAATATTTTTCAAAGTATTTCCGCGTGATAGCCCCGGACCTGGCGGGGTTTTCCGACGTCGGAATGCCCTATCCTTACGCCCTTAACGATTACGCCCGCGACGTGCGGCGGCTTCTTGACCGTTTCGACGGGAAAACGCATTTTATAGCTCATTCGTTCGGAGCGAGGGTTTTATTCAGGCTTCTGCCTACTCTTCCCGAAAACAAAGCGGGAAAGCTCGTTTTAACGGGCGCGGCGGGCATAAAACCGAGGTTTTCTTTAAAGAAAAAGCTGGCCGTCCGTTCGTATAAGATACGCAGAAAGTTGGGGCTTGACGTAAGTGCGTTCGGCTCGTCGGACTATCGCTCTTTAAGCGCCGTGATGAAAAAAAGTTTCGTAAAAATAGTCAACGAGCGCCTCGAAGAAAAGATAAGATCGGTAAAAAACGTATGTCTTATAATTTCGGGCGATAAAGATAAGGAAACCCCGCCTTACACGGCGAGGAGGATGCATAAACTCATTAAAAACTCAACGCTTACGACCATAGTCGGGGCGGGGCATTTCGCCTTTATCGAAAAGGCGGGCGAATTCAACGTTTTGGTAAAGGAATTTCTTTTATAATGTTCGATTTCGATACTGCGCTCGGCGCAAAAGCCGCATTCGGCACGCAAAATCTGATGATAGCCGCGGGGATAGCTTTAGTCAATACGCTGTTCACGTTTTATCTTGCGCGGAAATTCATGCAGATAATGCAGCAATCGGGCTACGTCGATTCCGAATACGCCAAATGGGTGAGAAAAAGAGACAACGTTTACGTTACCCGCCTGTGGATGACGGCTATGCTGTCGGTGCTTGCGTACCTGATATTTTCCATAGCGTTTTCCTTCGGCGACGTAAAGTGGGTGGCTCCGAGCGGGTTCGTCTTTTACGTCATATTCAATATCGTTTACATCGTCAGCGACAATTCGAGAAGGAGCAAAATGCCGCTCGTTTTCACGGGCAGAGTTATCCGCATCTATATAACCTATCTTCTGACGTATTTCGTTCTGACTTTTATCGTTACGGTAGCTCTTACGGCGTCGGGCGCATTGATGGAAGGGAACGATATCCTTCTTCGCGTGCGGTTTTGCCCGCTATGTCTTACGCCGCTGCTCGTGCCGCCGTTAACGCGGCTTTCAAACGCTTTGAACGCTCCCGCCGAACGCATACACAATATGAAATACGTCGAAAAATGCCGTAAAACGCTTGCGGAGCGCACCGACCTTATAAAGATAGGCATTACCGGCAGTTACGGAAAGACCTCGGTAAAAGAGATATTACGCTCGATACTTTCCGAAAAGTACAACGTTCTCGTAACGCCGTATTCGTACAACACCCCGCTCGGCGTTTGCCGCACGGTCAAAAGGCTCGACTCGACTTACGACGTGTTCATCGCCGAAATGGGCGCGAGAAGAGAGGGCGAAATAAACGAACTTTGTCAGCTCGTCGATCCGAAATACGGCATAATAAACGGGATAACGGGGCAGCACCTCGAAACGTTCTTATCGATAAACCGCATAAAAAAGACCAAGTTCGAGCTTGCCGATTGGCTGAAAAATAACGGCGGAACGCTTATCGTAACCTGCGATAACGAAAATACCTGCTCGATGCTCGACGAACTCGAAAACGAGAACGTAGTCGTCGCGGGGCTCGATACCGACAAAGCTCCCGACGTATACGCCGAAGACGTAAAGCTTACCGAGCGCGGCGCGGAGTTTACTCTGTGTTTCGGGGACGGAAGGTCGGTTTCGTGCCGGACGTCGCTGTACGGCACGCATAACGTTTCCAACATAGTCCTTGCGGCGGCGCTTGCCGAAAAGCTTTTCTTAACGCCCGAGCAGATAGCCGCGGGGATAGCGCGTATAAAGCCCGTGCCGCACCGACTGGAAGTTTCCGTGAACGACGGCGGAGTGACAATTATCGACGACAGTTACAACGCCAACGTCGAAGGCACGAAAGCCGCGGTCGAAGTTCTCGACACTTTTTCGGGGCGAAAGATAATAATAACGCCCGGCATGGTCGAACTCGGAAGAACGGAAGACAGGGAAAATTACGAATTCGGCAGAAGGCTTGCTAAAAATATCGATCTTGCCATACTCGTAGGAAGTCACGGGGCGTACACGATACGCGACGGCCTACTTTTCGAGGGGTTCGATATGGAAAACGTCTATATGGCTAAAGACCTTAACGACGCGACCGCCTATTACAAAAAGCATTCCCGCCCGGGCGACGTGGTACTGTTCGAGAACGACCTTCCCGATAAATTTTCCTGATAAAAACTTCAGAATAAAAGCGCTGCACGAAAGATGGTTTTAAGTGCGGCGTTTTTTCGTGAGGGCGTTACTTTGTGAGCGTGCCGACGAAGATACTATCTACGAAAGACGACAAGGTAAAAAAGGAGTGATTTTGAAAAATATTGCCGTTATTTTCGGCGGAAAAAGTCAGGAACACGACATATCGGTCATCACGGGGGTATTTACTCTCAACGCGCTCGACAAAACGCTTTTCAAAGCCGTGCCGATATATATCGGCAAAGACGGCGTGTGGCGCACGGGCGATAACCTTTTCGACGTTACCGTTTTCAGGCGCGGCGAAATAAAGGGTTTGAAAAAGGTCACGCTTTTATGCGGCGAAAACGCTTTGTATTCGGTCGAAAAGAAGTTGACTAAGCTCGCCGAGCTTGCGGGCGCGATAATATGTACGCACGGCAGGAACGGTGAGGACGGCACCGTCGCCGCGGTCTTAAAGTTGTCGGAGATACCTTTTGCTTCTCCCGACGTATTCGCGTCGGCTTTCAGTATGGATAAATCGTTGACGAGGCTTTGCGTAAGAGCGCTCGGCGTTAAGATGGCGGAAGGTTTTACTTTGGAGCGTACGAAGTATTACGATGACGTTGCGGCGGCACTCGAAAGGGTGAGAAGGCTCGGATATCCCGTGATAGTTAAGCCGAGTTCGTCCGGCTCGAGCATAGGCATAACCGTGGTAAAAGACGAAAGCAGTCTGAAAAGCGCATTCGACCTCGCGTTCGGGTTCGACGTAAAAGTCGTCGTCGAAGAGTTTTTGGACGGGGCTTTCGACGTCAACTGTGCCTGCTATCGCAGTCAGGGCAAGTGCATTGTTTCCGAGTGCGAAAGACCGTCGGGCGGGGAGTTTTTGTCTTTTTATGACAAATATTTCGGCTCAAAAGGGGGTGAAAAACGGCAGTTCCCCGCGGATATCGACGAAAAAACTTCCCGCAAGATAAAAAATATCACCGCCGAAATCTACGAAAAATTCTGTTTTTCGGGCATCGTGCGGATAGATTATCTCGTTTGCGGCGGCGACGTGTATTTAAACGAGATAAATTCCGTCCCCGGCTCCATGGCGTACTATCTTTTCTGTGAAAAAATAAGCGATTTTACCGCACTTTTGACAAAGCTTTTAAACGACGCTTTTATAAGGTGGAGAGAGTATTATCAAAGCAGTTTCGCTTTTCAGTCGAACGTGCTTTCGTTGGAGGGCGTAAATATCAAGAAGTAGTTAAAAAGCGCTCGAAAAACGCAAAAAAAATCCCAAACGGGGCGAAAAAGCGTTTACAAAACCGAAAATAAGTGTTATTATCAATATAGAGTCAGCTACGTGGCTGCGGGGGCGCTCAAGGCGTCAACGAGGAAAGTCCGAGCTTCATAAAGCAGGGTGACGGATAACGTCCGCCGAAGGTGACTTCAGGGAAAGTGCAACAGAAAATACCGCCGCATTTATGCGGTAAGGGTGAAAAGGCGAGGTAAGAGCTCACCGACCGTTCGGTAACGCGCGGTGCAATGTAAACCCCACCCGAAGCAAGATAGGGCTGTTCCGATATAGCGGTCGCTTGCCGCGGAACAGCCGCAAACAGTCGCTTGAGCTTGTCGGTAACGACAAGAGTAGATAGATAGCCACGCCAGACAGAACTCGGCTTACAGGCTGACTCGACTTTTGAATAAGACGGGGCTTATCGCCTCGTTTTTTATTGTCGATAACGCGGCGAAAATGCTCGTTTTTCGGCTTAACGTGAGACATTTTGGTTTAAATTACCTCATTTTCAAAGCGCTAATTTTTTAATTAATACTTGACTTTGCCGTTTTTTAATGCTAAAATGATTATAGAAAATTTATAAGGAGAACGTTATTATGAAAAGATTATCAAAATTGTTATGTCTTTTGCTTGCTCTCGTAATGACTTGTTCGGTGTGGCTTCTGACCGCCTGCGAAGAAATTCCGCAGGAATTGACGGGCGACACTTCCGAAGAGACTACCGATTCGAGCGGCAACGAACAACCCGCCGAACCGCCTTACACGTTTGCGCCGGAAGACAGAAGCGCATATACGAAAGAAGGCGCGAGCGAGGTCTATCTCAACGCGAGTTTGTACGATCTGATAGTTGCGTCCGACGGCGATAATTCCGTTCTTTCGCTACTTAAAGATTATCGCATGGGCGATTTCTTCAATATTGCCATGGACGAACTTGCAAAGACCTATCTTAGTTCGATGCTCGGCTCACAGCAAAGCACCGCGCCCGCCGCTTTTAAATTCATGCGCGGTGACGACGGCAATTGGTACAACAACTACACCGCGGCGGTACACCCCGTTCTCAATAAGTTGCTTAATTACAAGGTCGACGGCAGCGAGCAATTAAAGCTCACGTTTGCCGAACTTAAAACTTACGAGAACACCAGCGTTTTGTACGTTCTCAAAAAGTCGCTCACCAACGGCGTTATCATTGAAAACGGCGTTGAAGTCGACAAGAGCAAGAACACCACCAACAGTCTTATCAACGGCTTGCTCGACGACGTTGCCGATCGTTCCGGCGGCGCGATAGGCGCTTTATTGAACGCCCCGATACCCGATCTCGTGGATATCATCGGCGGGGATAAAGCCGCTATCGCCAAAGTCTTCGGGCCGCTCACGTTAAAAGAAGTCGCGGGCGAAGAGATACCCGAGCTTTTCGGCGATATCACGCTTAACGACTTAAACGCGCTTGCCGAAGGGGAAAGCTCCTTTGTCGATCTGTTCGGCAATTACACGTTCGGCGAACTTGCCGCCGCGTTCGGGTACGAACTTCCCGAAAGCGTAGCGGGCGTCACCGTTGCCGACGCGGTTTCCCGCACGAATGATTTCGGCGGCGCCGACGTACGCGGTATGGCTTACGCCGTTATCGGGGAACTCGATATGATAGACCAACTCGGCGTCGACGCTTATCTCGAGGCCAACGCCGAAAGAACGCTCGGCGACGTTATCGGCGAATATCTCCCCGCCGAATTAGCCGAAAATGCTTTGACGGCAAAGCTGCTTGAAGTCGGTTTCACCGATATCTACGATCTTTTGAATGGAAACGTGACCGCGAAAGACTTCCTTATGGCCCATATCGGCGAAATGACGGTCGCCGAGGCTTACGGCGTTGCGCTTAACGGCGAGCTTACTTTAAACCCGCTTTCAGAGCGCGTTTACGCTTTGACGATGAATCGTCTGATAGAGCTTGAATTTGCCGAAGAGCCCGCCGAATACGCTGAGTTTATGAATGAACTTTTAAGCGGATTGTATCTCGGCGATATCGTTCCCGAAAGCGTAATGCTTACCGACGCGCTTGAAACTATAGAGCTTATCGATATCTACGAACAGGGGATAGTCGCGTTTGCCGATATCACCCTCGGCGAGATAATGGAAGCTTTCAACGCTCCCGTCGACTACGAGTTTGCCGATTACGCGTCTATGACGATAGCCGAGATAATGGCTATGGTAATGCCCGCCGAAGAAGGCGAGATAGTCCACGAAGCTCAGCCTTATCTTATGCTCCCCATAATGTCCGGCGAAGAACCCGTTTACGAAGAGATCGGCGTCGAAGAAGGTTTCGATCCTATCGACCTCATAACTGCGGCGCTTTCCGGCGTGGTGTTCGTCCGCGATACGTATACCGACGAGGAAACCGGTCAGATGTATATAATGGACGAATTTACCGCCGCCGACGTTTTCGGTTGGCTCACGGAGATCTACTACGGCTCGTTTAACGACGAAGGTAAATGCACTGCCGATTCGCTTTACGCCTCCTGGAAACGCTTTATTTACGGCGAATACGACGAGCAAAACGGGGAATGTATCTATTACGGCAACGACGAGACGATATCGTATTGGATGTCCCGTCTTGACGAGGAATACCTCGGCATCTGTCCCGCCGAAGAGATCGTGCTCGAAGAAGCTTACGTGACCGAGGCCGTCGTCGAAGAAGAATACGAAGGCGACGGGATAGAAGGTCTTGACGAAGGCGCTCCTTTCTGCTGCCCGTATTTCAGATCCTTCACCGAAGCGTACGGCAAGCTCAAAACGGGCGTTGACGTAGCTTACGCCGCGTATTCAATGGTCGCCGCGACCGACGTAGGCGATCTCATCGTTGCCGTAACGGGTATCGATTCGCTCGAAATATACACCGGCTCCGCGTCTTTCGACGAGTATTTGCAGAAAGTTTTAGATACTCCTTTAGGCGACGTCGTAAACGATTACGCTACTTTCAAAGCCGAAACTTTAGAGGCTCTTTCCGACGTCAACGTGGGTACTTTATTGGAAAACGCGTGCGGCAATTCTGACTTTGAAACGTGTTTGACGGGCGTTGACGCTATCGACGGTCTTATCGGGACCATCGTCGGCGCGTCGCTTGCGAGCATAATTACGGAACACGATCTCATCGTCGACGAAGCTCGTGAGGCAATGACTATAGAAAACATCCTCGCTTGTTACGGCGTGACCGTCGAAGACTTTATCGACGCTATCGACAACGAAACGTTCGAGTCGTTCATTACCGACAATGCCGCTACGCCGCTTGTTTCGCTTTACGACGACGAGTATCTTAAAGAAACGTTTACGGGCGAGGCGAAGGCCGCTTTCGAGAGCCTGACCGTTAAAGACGTTTGTGATATCCTCGACCTCTTCGGCGTAACGCTCCCCGAATACACCGCCGACTTTATCGACGAATACGGTAATTACGATATGCCTTCTCTTAAAGCTATGAAGACCGAAGACCGCGAGGCTTACGAAGCTTTCGTTGCTGCTTTAAAGACCGTGTCGGAAAGCGCCAATGACGACGCCGCCGCTATCATCGGAGAACATTACGACTTCGGTAACGCAAAAGTCAACGAACTCGTGGCAACGCTCGTCGCGCTCGATCGCGTCGATCTGACCGACTCCGTTTTGACCGCCGTTTTGAAGAAAGTCACCTTAAAAGACCTTCTCGAATCTTATAATAAGATAAAAAGCGATCTCGATGACCTTACCGCAAGTTTCCCCGCTTAAGGCTACTCCGCGTACGAAAATTGACGTAAGATTTCAAGCTTTATCGAAAACATTTTTTTTGTGACCTCATAAAAACCGACGCCGCTTTGCGAACCTTTCGCAAAGCGGCGTTACTTTTGCCGTGTCATAGTCGCGAAAAAACGCC
>JAFZXN010000060.1 GCA_017616695.1 Clostridia bacterium
GGTCATTTATTGTTGAAACTCTATCGTGATATCGCCGGTCGTGGCGTTGACGGTCAGTATTTTGTTTGTCGTGCCCGTCTGATCGGCCAAATTACACTTGCCCGTCGTAACGTGTTTTTCTATCGTGTACTCGGACTTAACGCCTTTGATCGTCCCGTTGACGTCGCCCGTGGTGAGTTTCAGCTTAATCTCGTCCGCGGCGAGGGTAAATTGCATATCTCCCGTGGTCGCTTTAAGGTCGACTTTTTTTGAAACGGCGTCGGCTTTCAGCTTACCCGTCGTAACGCTTACCGTCATCGAGTCGGCAAAATCGCCGCCTTTAATTATCACGTCTCCCGTCACGGCTTTCGCGGTCAACGCGTTTGCCGAAACGTTTTCGAGTGTCAGATCGCCGGTGGTTATCTTCATAATCAATTCGGCAGCGGTCACGTCGTTTAAGGTGACGTCGCCCGTAACGTTTTCAATGGTCAGGCCGTTAAAAGAAAGCGTGTTTTCTCCTGCTTTGCCGCTCAATTTGAGATCGCCCGTCGTAACCTTTATTTCGTAATCGGGCGCGCCCTGCAAGGAGGCGGGCACCTTGACGAGTATAAATTTATCTGCCGACCTGCGGCCAAAATTGAACTTTATGCCCAAAAATCCCGGCTTTACCGTTTCCGCGGTTATCGTGACGGCGCCGCCGTCGTTATCTACCGTGACGGAGCCTTTTTCAAAGCCCTTTTTAACGTATTCGACGGTGATATCGTCCCCGTCGGTCGGCTCTATGAACACGGCGCACACGTCCGCCTCTATTTTTATGCCCGTTACGGTCGTATCGTTTACTTCAACGACCTTAACTTCGTCTATCTTGTCGAAGTTATAATGATCGATCTTGCCCCAATTCATATTTCCCAATATCAGCAAGGTGCCCATGCTCGTGATTATCGTCACCGTTATCGCGCCGGCAACTATAAGCCATATCCACCATTTGCTCCTTTTTTTAGGCTTGTCGTCACCGCTGCTTTCGGTGACCGTATCGCCGCTATCGTACGGTTCGTCTTCGCCGCGCGCACCTCTGATAGCCTTGACGATAACGTAGTAAAGGGGGATAGTCATAAATATTATCCACGCGGGATGCCACCACCCGAAGTAAAAGCCCGACGCCAAAAATATGATAAGCGCGCACACGGGATACGCGAAATCGTTCGGGTTTTTCCTTTCGATGGCGACTTCGAGGCTTATCGCAAGCGGAACGAGCAGGAAGAACATCCAGGCCGTGCCCCAGCGGGATAGCAGCGCGCCGTCGATAAAAAAGAGTACGAGCGCGACTATCGGCGCGATGGAATCAAACGCTTTACCGAAGTTCGATAAAGGCTTTTCGCGCCTTTTTCCTTTGCCGTTTTTACTTGCCGCGGCGTTGCCGTTTTTATCGTTTTCGGCGTTATAGACCGATATTTGCTTGTTATCGCCGTCGGGCGCGGCTTCTTCTTTGATCTTTTTGGCGACCTCTTCGGGCGAACCGAATTCGCTTAAAATATCCTCTTCGGTCACGCCCTGCTCGATCTTATCGTCGAAAAGCTCTTCATAATATTCTTTCGCACGCGTCTTTTCGTCGGCATAAATGCCGTCAAGCGCCGTTTCAAACTTTTCAAACCACTCACGTTTTGTCATTGCAGATCTCCTTTAAGAATAAATTCGTAAAGCGCGTTCATTTGCTTTATGTCGTCGATGAACCCTTTTATCCTGTCCACACCCGACTTGGTTATGCCGTAATACTTCCTTAATCTCCCGTTGTGCTCCCTGCTCGAAACGTTGAGATAGCCCGACGACTCGAGCCTTTTTAATATCGGGTACAACGTCGATTCCGATATCTCGATATACGGCGAAATGTCGCTGATTATCTTGTACCCGTACGACGGCTCTTTTCGTAGCGCCGCCAGCACGAAGACGTCCAAAAAACCCTTTTTTAACTGTGAGTCCAAATTCAACACCCTCCTTATTCGATAAGTTGCATAGCTAAAGCGCCGAAAAAACGAATACGTCGTTATGCGCAATACTATGTTACGTCTAATACTATACATTACACAGTATTGTTTGTCAAGTGATTTTACGATATTTTTTTGAAAAAAGAAATAATCGTTGCGAAGAATCGGCTTATAAAAACGACCGTTAGCGCAAAAACGACGGGCGAAAACAAATTTCGCCCGCCGTTTTCGGTTCGTTTAATTGATTGGAAAAATCGTTATAAATCAAAATATTAAATTCAAGAGCACGATACGATCGATAAAAACGTCAAAATACGGAGCCGAACGATACATACATTCGGCGTAATAGGTTATCCCGTTTTCCGTCAATATAACGTTCGTTTCTCTGGTATAAGCGGGATCGCTGATAACGTCCGCATAGCAGGCGATGAGATGCCCGTTACTATCTGTCGCACATTGCATGTTCGACGCAAAGTAATCCGGTTCATTTACGACAGTGACCGTAAACGTGCTGCAATCGAATACTTTTCTCGTTCCGGCGATAAGCCGGTTTTTGATCTCGGCCAGCTTGTCGGCAGTTCCGTCTGCGGCTGCGGGGCCCAACTCGCAGATAACGGATCCCGTTGCTAAACTTCCGGTCCAATTTTTGGCAACAGGCGCGCCGCCCAAAGCGGAATCTATCATCATCTCAAAAAAAGGCACCCAATTGATTTTGGAATAGGCAACGAGGGTGGATTTATCGGTATCGTAGTTATAAGCAACGTTTAAAACGCCGGCACTCTCACAAGCGGTGGGAGCGCCCATTGAATCGGCGTGTTGAGAGATCAGAACGCAACCTCTTTCGATAAGCATTTCGGCAGCCGCTTTTTCCCCTACTTCGTCATACCAAGAGCCTGTAAATATTACCTCCATAGTGGCCGTATAACCCTCGTCAAGAGCGGCTTGAAGTCCTAAAAACCACGCGGTATAGTCCGAAACAACTTCTGCATAGCAGTAAGCGCCGACGTAGCCGACGTTGAAATTATTACTTTCATCGGCTTTATCTTTCATGGTGTTTAATTTCAGCCCCGCCGCATAGCCCGCGAGATATCTGCCTTCGTAGATAGAAGCATAAGCGTTGTGAAAATTATCGGGGCAGTCATCTACCGTGCTTCCAAACCCCGTAGCACAATAAAATTGGGTGTTTGCATACTTTTTGGCGGCTCTTTTCATATATTCGTCGTGGCCGAAAGAATCTGCAAATATCGCTTTGCAACCTGAAGCGGAAAGCTTAACGGCTTCATTGTAACAGGTTTCGCTTTCAGGGATCCCCGTTATAATACGATAATCGCTATTTTGCAATCCTTTATTGGCAGCCGCCTGTTTGAACGCGTCGATGTAGTTCTTGTCGTACGTAGCGACTTCATTATGAAGAGTCAAAAGCGCTATCATCGGCACGTTTTCTTCGTTCTGCTCGTCATCATCTGACGAGCCGGCAAGTCTGCCGTTTACGAGATCGTTTATCCAATCCTCTTCCGTGCCGGTATATTCGGGGTGATATTTTTTATATATTTCATACGCCGAAAGCCCGTTGTCACCCTTTTCACCGACTATCTTCCCCAGGTTTTTTGTCGAAGCATCGGTCAATACGAGAATAAGTTCGCCGTCAATATTTAAAAAGGCGGAAGATATCCCAACGCCGTCTTTACCCTTGACCGTATCAAGAAATTCTTCAAGCGTTCCGCTGTATCCCAAAGATCGCGCTTCGGCGTAAACGGTATCAACGTCCCATACCGCCTGATCGTTACTGTTTTCCGCGTTTTGCTGCACGCCGCACGCCGTAAAAACGAACGCACAAGTAAAAATAAGCAACAATGCCGCAAGTAAATTAAAAATTTTCTTTTTCATTTTTGTCTCTCCTCAATCATCAATACTATTATTTTAACAAATTCTTTTGAAAAAAGCAACGTTTTATTATTAAAATAGGCGTTATGTTTTTTATATATTAAATCACGGTCTGCCGAAATGTCGGCAGACCGTGATTTTTTTGCGATATGAAATAATTGTTACAAAACTTTCGGAACGTGGGCGAAATGCCCGTAAAAAATCCGAAAATCGTGCGTGCCAATCTAAATGAAGCAATAAATCGAGATTTTTACGTAGCAAAAAAGACCTTGCAAAAAAGCGCAAGGTCTTTTGGTTGAAAATTTTGAAATTATCTCTTACTGAACTGCGGAGCGCGACGAGCTTTTTTGAGACCGTATTTCTTTCTTTCTTTCATTCTCGGATCTCTCGTCAGATACC
Source organism: Clostridia bacterium (assembly GCA_017616695.1). Classification (GTDB taxonomy): domain Bacteria; phylum Bacillota; class Clostridia; order Christensenellales; family Borkfalkiaceae; genus UBA4636. The sequence goes on from JAFZXN010000060.1 coordinate 4,245, forward strand.
CTTCTTTTTTAACTGCGGGGCGCAGTTCGGGTTCGGCGACGATAAGCGCTCTTGCGATACCGTGGCGGATAGCGCCTGCCTGGCCGGTATAGCCGCCGCCTTTAACGTTAACGAAAACGTCGTAAGCGGAGACTTTATCCGTAAGCACCAACGGCTGACGGATAACGAGCTTTACGGTTTCGGACGGGCAGTAATCGTCTATAGATCTGCCGTTAATGATGATCGTGCCGGCGCCGCCCGGGATAAGGCGAACTCTTGCGACGGCTTTCTTTCTTCTGCCGGTTCCCCAGTACTGAACTTTCTTTTTAGCTGCTTTTGCCATACGACCGTCTCCTTAATACTTCAAGTTAAGCTGTTCGGGCTGTTGAGCCTGCTGTTTATGCTCGGCGCCTTTGTAAACGCGAAGCTTTTTGAGCATGGACTTACCGAGCGTGTTCTTGGGAAGCATACCTTTAACGGCTTCCATAACGACCACGTCGCTCTTTTTGGCGAGCATTTCGCCGTAAGGAGTCTGTTTCAAGCCGCCGATGTAACCGGTGTGATAGGTGTAAAGCTTCTTTTCGAGCTTTTTGCCCGTAAGAACGACCTTGTCGCAATTGACTACGATAACGTAATCGCCACAGTCGACGTTGGGGGTAAAGGTAGGTTTGTGTTTACCTCTTAATACCGCCGCTACCTGGGACGCAAGACGGCCGAGCGGCATACCCGCGGCGTCCACGACGTACCATTTTCTTTCAACGGTGGCGGCGTTTGCCATATATGTTTTCATAAAGTATCTCCGTAATTTTTTGTGCGTATCGTTTAATCATGCTTTTTGCCGACGAAGGGGCTAATTTCGCCGCCGAAACCGCATAATTCAACTTATAGCACGAATATTTTACATAATAATTATATTTAAGTCAAGCATTTTGCACAAAATTTCGCATTTTTTTTGTTATTAAAACTTTGACTACAATATATTGCGGTCGATAGGACACCTAAATACTACTACGTCTTACGCCGTGCGCCCGTAAAAAGCCGTTTTAAGGTATTTTCTCGCCGTAAAAGAAACTCGGGGCGTTTTTATATATCGTATTCCACGCTTTCGAGCGTAAGCCCTTTTGCAGGCATTGTCTTGAAAAGCTTATCGCGCTTTCCCGTTTTCAAAGCGTTTTCGACGTCTGTTCCGGTCAGCTCGTTATAGCCGGCGGCAAGCATCGTACCCGCCATCACGCGCACCATATTATATAAAAAGCCGTTGCCCGTGACAGATATTTCAAGCCCGCCGTCGGTTTTTTCGACCGAAAGGCGATATATCGTGCGGACGGTGTCTTTGACCTCCGAACCCGTTCCCCTGAACGCCGCAAAATCGTGCTCGCCGCAAAAGACTTTCCCTACGCGGCGCATGGCTTCGATATCGGGCGCAGCGGAAATTTTCACGGCGTATCTGTCTTTGAGCGGCAAAATGACTTCGGAAACGTAAAAACGATAAACGTAAGTCTTTTTCTTTGCCGAAAACCGTGAATGAAAACTCTCGTCGACCTGCCTGCTCGACAAAATCTTAATATCGTCCGGCAAGAGCGTATTGAGGGCAAGATAAAACCTTTCGGGCGGGATATTCCCGTCGACGTCAACGTGGGCGACCTGCCCTTTGGCGTGCACGCCCGAATCCGTCCTGCCGCTGCCGGTGACGGAGGCCTTTTTGCCGCACAGCTTTTCAACGGCGTTTTCTATCGTTTCCTGCACGCTGACGCCGTTTTTCTGCCTTTGCCACCCGCAGTACGAAGTACCGTCGTATTGTATAGTCAATTTTATTCTCATAATGGTTGAAGAAATTTATTTCGCAAACCGCGGAATATGGGATAGAGGTTAGGATATAGGGGTTAGTCAGCGGTCGGGCGACCGCAGGTCGTCGAACGTAATATTACAATAATTTCTTTTATCCGCAATTTATAAATACGCCGAACGGCGCGCCGCCGAAGGCTTGCAGGCGGCATCAGCGACGTACGACAGAGCCTACAAATTGCGAATTAATAATTGCTAATTATCATATTATCGCCGTCGTGTAGACGTTCAAAACTATCACTCCGGCGAAGGCGGCGAGAACGAAAAACAGGGCTATAACGTCGTTAACGCCCAATTTCAGCTTTTTATACTTGGTCCTTACCTTGCTGCCGGTATAGCAACGCGCCTCCATAGCGTCGCCGAGTTCGTCGGCTCTTCTGAACGCCGAAATTATAAGCGGGATAAGTATGGGGATAAGCGCTTTCACTCTCGAAACGAGGTTTCCGCTTTCAAAGTCCGCCCCGCGCGCCTTCTGTGCGGAGATTATCCTTTCTGTCTCTTCCATAAGCGTGGGGATAAACCTGAGAGCGATACTCATAACGAGCGCCAGCTCGTGCACGGGGAATCTAACTATTTTAAGAGGGGACATAAGGCTTTCGATACCGTCGGTGAGCGAAACGGGCGTGGTCGTGAGCGTTAAAATACTGCTTCCCAATATAAGCATTACGAGCCTTAACGCCATAAACAGGGCAAACCGCAAAGAGCCGTAAGTTATCGTGAATATCCACCAATTAAATATCACCACGTCTTGGTCTTCGCGGTGCAAAAACAGGTTTATAAGAAACGTTACTATTATAATGAAAATTATCGCCCTGACCGATCTTAAAACTTTCAATATCGGCACGCGCGAAAAGATCACCGCCAGCGCGAGGAACGCCGCGCAAACGGCAAAACCGTAAAAATTCTTTACGATAAATATTAAAACGATATAAGCTGTCAGATACAGTATCTTTGCCCGCGGGTCCATCTTGTGAACGAACGATGCGACGGGGTAATACTGCCCGAAAGCGACGTCTTTTATCATGTCACGTCCTTAAAGCGGTTTGTTTGATCTTTTTTTTGCCTGTTTTATCTGTTTTTTACGGCGTCGGCAAAAGCCTTTGCAAACGAACTTGTCTTAAAATCGCTGTCGATATCGACAAGTTCTTTCAGCTCATCGGTAAGATAGCACGTTACGGGCACTTCCAGCCCCGCGTTTTCTATAAGTTTCACGTTTGAAAACAGTTCTTTGGGCGTTCCGACGGCGACTATCTTTCCGTTATCGAACATAGCGGCTTTGCTGCACTGCTCGGCGACGTCGTTCATATCGTGTGAAACTATTATGACCGTCTTTGCCGTGGTCTTGTGGATATCGTGCAAAAGTTTCCAAAGCTTTGTCTTGCCTTGCGGATCGAGCCCCGCGCACGGCTCGTCGAGAACGAGTATCTCGGGTTCGACGGCGATAACGCCTGCTATCGCCACCCTCCGCTTCTGCCCGCCCGAAAGCGTAAACGGAGATTTACCTTTTATCTCGTCGTAATTCAGCCCGACGGTCTCTATGGCTTTTCTGACTTTTTGGTCGATGATCGACTTATCCGCCGACTTATAAAAGTTTTTTATGCCGAAAGCCACGTCGTCGTACACCGTTTCGGCAAACAGCTGATACTCGGGGTATTGGAACACCATACCCACTTTTTTGCGCACTTCGGGGAGCGACTTTTTTGTCTTTTTGTCGCGTTTGGATAAGTCGTAACTTCCCACGATAAGACTTCCCTTTTCCACGGGAATGAGCGCGTTAAGGTGCTGTATAAACGTCGATTTCCCGCTGCCCGTATGCCCGATAACGCCGAAAAATTCGCCCTCGGCTATATTTAAAGAAACGTCGTCGAGCGCGAGAACGGCAAACTTGGCGCCTTTGTTGTAATGATAGGTCAGTTCCCTTGCAACAACGTCCATAATTTCTCCTTAAGCTCCTCTTTTGTTAGCGGAAGCCCCACGTCTACGCCGCTTTTCCTTAATTCCACGGCAATTTTGGCGGGCACGGGCAATTCGAGCCCCGCCTTTTCTATAAGCGCGGAGTCGGCAAACAGCTCTTTCGGCGTTCCGCCGAACAGCAGCCGCCCCTGCCCCATTACGAACACCTTGTCGCAACCGACTACTTCGTCCATATAATGCGTAATGACTATTACGGTCATCTTTTCCTTGTTGAGCGCTTTGACCACGCTCATGACCTCTTCTCTTCCGCGGGGATCGAGCATGGAAGTTGATTCGTCGAGTATAAGTATCCTCGGCATTATCGCAAGCACTCCCGCTATCGCCACGCGCTGTTTCTGTCCGCCCGAAAGCCTTGACGCCATCTGCGTTCTGAAAGCTTCCGTCCCCGTGGCGCCGAGCGCGAAATCTATGCGCTTTTTGATCTCTTCCCGCGGGACGCCTATGTTTTCCGGACCGAAAACGACGTCGTCTTCCACAATGGAAGCGACCATCTGATTGTCGGGATTCTGGAAAACTATCCCGCACGACTTTCTTATATCAAACAGTTTTTTCGCGTCCGACGTGTCGTTGCCGAACACCTCGACTTTGCCCGAAAGCGGGGCTATAAGCCCGTTAATGAGCTTTGCAAGCGTAGATTTGCCGCTTGCGTTGGCCCCGACGACCGCGACAACCTCGCCTTCCTCTACGGAAAGCGAAACGTTTTCGACGGCAAACCGTTTTTCGTCGTCGTACTTAAAAGATACGTTGTCTATATTAATGGCTAACATAGTTTAATTAACATTTTTTCTTGCTAACACAAGAAAAAATCGTTAGGACTGTTGGTCGTGAGGCGTTTAACGGCGAAATTGTCGTTAAAGTTCTTTAACTTTATAATTATATCACGTTTACGTTTATTATTCAAGCGGTTTTGACGGCAAGCCAAAATACGTCGGAATATTTTTACGACAAGCGGCCGATAGTATCAAAAATTTGCACTTTTTTTCGCAGACGGGCATTTTTAACAACTTTTTTTGAAAAAAATTGCAAAAAATACCCCGTTATCTATTGACTTATAATTTATGATATAATAAAATAATATAGGTGTGCGCGCGTAGGCGTAATGATAAATAAGCTTCCGCCGCCCCGTAAAACACGTAATCAAACATTTGGAGGATGTTAAACAACATGAAAAAGATGACAATCGACGGCAATACCGCTGCCAGCCACGTTGCGTATGCGTTCAGTGAAGTAGCGGCTATCTACCCGATAACCCCGTCCTCGCCGATGGCTGAAGTCGCCGACGAATGGGCGACTGCCGGCAGAGTAAATATGTTCGGTCAGAAACTTCGTCTTGCCGAGATGCAATCGGAAGGCGGTGCTGCGGGCGCAGTACACGGCTCTCTTGCCGCGGGCGCGTTGACGGTAACTTACACCGCCAGCCAAGGCCTTTTATTGATGATCCCGAATATGTACAAGATAGCCGGCGAATTATTGCCGACGGTATTCCACGTCAGCGCAAGAGCGCTTGCGGCTCACTCTCTCAACATATTCGGCGACCATTCGGACGTAATGGCGTGCCGTCAGACGGGTTTTGCAATGCTCGCAAGCAACTCCGTACAGGAAGTTATGGACCTTGCCCTCGTTGCGCACCTTTCCACTTTGAAGTCGAAAGTTCCTTTCCTGCATTTTTTTGACGGTTTCAGAACGAGCCACGAAGTTTCCAAAGTCGACGCTATCGAATACGACGAAATGAAAAAGCTCGTCGATATGAAGGATATCGAAGAATTCAGAAAGAACGCTTTAAACCCCGAAAACCCCATTCAAAGAGGCACGGCGCAAAACAGCGACACGTACTTCCAGAACAGGGAGACCGCCAATAAGTATTACGAGGCTACGCCCGCTATCGTTCAGAAGATGATGGATAAAGTTTCAGCCCTCACGGGAAGAAGCTATCATCTGTTCGATTACGTCGGCGCTCCCGACGCGGAAGAAGTCATCGTTATCATGGGCAGCGGCGCCGACGCGGTCGAAGAAACTATCAACCTTATGAACGCCAAAGGCAAAAAGTACGGTCTTATCAAAGTCCGTCTTTACAGACCTTTCGCTACCAAAGCCTTCCTCAAGGCCATTCCGAGAACGTGTAAGAAGATGGCGGTGCTCGATCGTACCAAAGAGCCCGGCTCGCTCGGCGAACCTTTATATCTCGACGTTTGCACGGCTCTTATGGAAGCCAAAAAGCGCATAACGGTAGTAGGCGGCAGATACGGTCTCGGCTCCAAAGAGTTCAACCCCTCGATGATCTACGCCATATACAAAAACCTCGAGCAGGATAAGCCGAAGAACCACTTCACCGTAGGTATCTACGACGATCTTACCAACACCTCGCTCGACTTCTCCGAACAGATAATAGCCGCCCCCGCCGGCACCGTGTCCTGCAAGTTCTACGGTCTCGGTTCGGACGGTACGGTCGGTGCCAACAAGAACTCCATCAAGATCATAGGCGACCATACCGATAAATACGTTCAGGGCTATTTCTTCTACGACTCCAAAAAGTCGGGCGGCATAACCGTTTCGCATCTCCGTTTCGGCGACACGCCCATTCAGTCGTCCTATCTTATCGACGCAGCCGACTTTATAGCCTGCCACAATCCTTCTTACGTCACCCGTTACGACATGGTGACCGACTTAAAGCAAAACGGCAAGTTCCTACTTAACTGCCCGTGGCCGGCGGACAAGCTCGGTGAGCATCTCCCCGCGAAGATGAAGAATCTTCTTGCCAAAAAGAACGCAGAGTTATACGTTATCGACGCGCTCGCCGTTGCTGTCGCCGCAGGTTCTCCCAAGAGCCAGAACATGGTCTTACAGGCAGCGTTCTTCAATATAGCTAACATTATTCCTTATTCCGACGCCGAAGTCTATATGAAGGAAAAGGTCAAAGTCACCTACGGCAAGAAGGGTGACGCCGTCGTCAAAGCCAACTGCGACGCTATCGACGCAGCAGTCGCCGCTTTGAAGAAAGTTACCATTCCCGCAGACTGGGCTACCGCCACTACCGGCGCCGCCGCCCCGGAACTTGCCGATAACGAATACTTCCGTAACGTTATCCACCCCATACTCGCTCTCGAAGGCGACAAGCTGCCTTCTTCCGCGTTCAATGCCGACGGTTCCGTTCCCACGGGCACTACCCGCTTTGAAAAACGCGGCGTAGCCGTCAAAGTTCCGCAGTGGATAAAGGAAAATTGTATACAGTGTAACCAATGCGCTTTCGTCTGCCCGCACGCCTGCTTAAGACCGGCTCTCAACGCCGAGGGCGCCGAAAAGCCCGCTTCCTACGGCACTTTGAAAGCCACGGGGCTCAAAGGTTACGAATTCAGAATGCAGGTCTCCCCGCTTGACTGTATGGGCTGCGGAGTTTGCGCCAACGTCTGCCCCGCCAAGGAAAAGGCACTCGTTATGGTACCGTTTGAAAAAGTCGTCGCCGAAGAGACCGTCAACTATAATTACAGCGAATCTCTCCCCGAAGCCGACACTTCGTCCTTAAAGAAGACTCTCGTCAAAAACAGCCAGTTCAATAAACCGCTCTTCGAGTTCTCGGGCGCTTGCGCGGGCTGCGGCGAAACTCCTTATATCAAAGTCATCACGCAGATGTTCGGCGACAGAATGGTTGTTGCCAACGCTACGGGTTGCTCGTCCATTTACGGCGGCAGCTCGCCGACGTGTCCTTACGCCAAGAACAGTCAGGGTAAAGGCCCCGCTTGGGCTAACAGCTTGTTCGAGGATAACGCCGAATTCGGTTACGGTATCAACCTCGCTTACGGTCAGAGACGCGCCAAACTTGCCGCCGCTATCGAAAAAGCTCTCGAGCTCGGCGCCAAGGGCAAATTGAGACAGGTCTTTACCGAATGGCTCGAAAACAGAAAGGACGCGGAAGTCTCCAAGACTTGCGCCGCACAGATAGAAGAACTTTTACCTTCCGCCATAAGATCGGCTCGCGGCGAACTTAAAGTTACGCTCAACGAGATACTTGCCGCTAAAGACTGCCTTATCAAAAAATCCATCTGGATATTCGGCGGCGACGGCTGGGCTTACGATATCGGTTACGGCGGACTCGACCACGTTCTCGCGATGGGCGAAGACGTCAACGTTCTCGTTCTCGACACCGAAGTTTACTCCAACACCGGCGGACAGGCAAGTAAATCCACTCCTACCGGCGCGGTCGCGAAATTCGCTTCCGGCGGCAAGAGAGTCAAGAAAAAAGACCTCGGCATGATAGCTATGAGCTACGGCTACGTTTACGTCGCGCAGTGCGCTATGGGCTCCAACAAACAGCAGTTTTTGAACGCCATCGTCGAGGCCGAAAGCTACGACGGACCTTCCCTTATCATCTGCTACGCTCCGTGCATCAACCACGGTATCAATATGAGCAACTCGCAGAACGAAGAAAAGAAAGCCGTCGACGCAGGTTATTGGCACCTTTATAGGTACAACCCGACTCTCGTCGGCACCGACAAGAACCCCTTCACGCTCGACAGCAAGGATCCTACCGAAAGCTACAAAGACTTCCTGCTCGGCGAAACCCGTTACGCTTCCTTGCAAAAAGCTCAACCCGAACTTGCCGACAAGCTCTTTGAAAAAGCCGAAGAGGAAAACACGCAGCGTCTCAATAAGTACAAAGGCCTTGCCAATAAGTAATAGACAAGATAAAGGCTTTTAAACACTTAAAATAAAAAGTCGCCGAACGCAATTATCCGCGTTCGGTTCCTTTTTATATAGTGACGTATGGATTTTTGCGTTTTTTCCTGAAACTATTGCGTTGTAAAAAAATGTATGGTACAATAGTATACACGTTCATAGCAAGGAAGGGGAAAGATTGGCAAAAAAACAGTTTATTGTTTCTTTGCTTTGCGGACCTATACCGCTATCATATATCTATTATTGGTGAGTTGGCGATATGAAAAAAGCATTAAAGAAAATCGTAATAATTCTATTATGTTGCATTTTATCGTTTCCTGTATTATTATCATCAGCAGGTTGCTCTTTGCTTGAACTTTGGCTTACCGGCATTTCTGAATACTATGGCGATTATCCGGAATTATATACGATGGCTTGTCATTCTCTGATCACTAATGGATATAATCAACGTGGCGAATATGAATGTCAGGCCGGCGTTGTACCGTTAGAAACGGATAGTTACGGAAGAATACTATTTTGTTTTGTTGATGACAGTGTAATGATCCCCGAAAATCGTGAGCGTTATTATCTATTTCGATCAGCTAATTATGCATTACTTATTTGTCAATATAGCGATGATATCAACGTATATTATTATCAGGATTATAATTTTATAAACAAAGACCCGCAAGAAGAGAACGGAATACATTGGGGCACGACATGGAGAAATCGAACGGCTGATACAACAACGATAGACGATCCTTTATATGGTTTTAGCGACGAAGATATAATTCATTTGAAAGAGTGGAACGATTGGGACAAACCTATAGATAAAAGCAAATGCGTTTCCACGCCAATCGGAAATGATTTTCACAAAATGTACAATTCTGACAAAAAAGCTCGTAATGTTTTACAAAATATAAAGCTTTTTGACTATGACGCTTCGGCGGAAGTTATTGCAAAAGATAAATTCGATAATCAATTGATATTGGTATTCGGGCGAGATTATGTTGGTGATAAAAATAATTATAAAAATCAAAAATATATGCAAGCGGTAATCATCGTTTCTAAATCTTACAGATATCTTGACGGTGTTTGCAGTATGATATTCAGCGATGAAAAAAATCAAGTACATATTTCCACAGCGCCGAATTATGCCTATCAAGAAGCTTTGAAAAAGCTTCGTGCGGATAATTATTGGAACGTTTGCGACCTTGACGAAGTTATCGCGCAACAGACAAGTTCTTCGTGATAAACAAGCCCGAACAAATTTAACGATACAATGAAAGCCGTGGGGCTGTCGCAAGTCGATTTTATCAACTTGCGAC
>JAFZXN010000061.1 GCA_017616695.1 Clostridia bacterium
AAAACGCGGTCGGGCGGGCGAATAAGCGCGTTTAACTCGTTGTTAAGGATTTACGTTCCCGCTCGAAGCTGCGGAGCCTTCGATCGCCGAAGCGTCGCCGCCGTCCGAAGCGGAATTTTGCGCTGACTGCGATCCGCCGTTTGACGGGGAGTTCGCCGATTGACTTTCCTCCGCCGATTGACCTTCGACTGCCGAAGCCGAGTTTTCCGCCGATTGCGAAGATTCGCTTCCCGATTGTTCAGAAGGAGTGCCGTCGTTTTCGTCGATAACGGTATAGACCGTAACGCCTTCTTCGGTGGCCGTAGTCACGGCGCGGCCGGCCGCAAGGAAGTTCGTGTTCGCTCCTTCCGCATAGCAGTTTTCGGGGTTGAAACCGTAAAACTTACCGCCGTAGACCGTTATTTTTGCCGCACCGCTTCCGTAAGCGGCGTCGTAGCAGTTTAGAACGTAATCGTCGGGGTGGGCGGCGCTGTACTTCTGAACGACCGAAAAGCTTCCGCCGTAAACTTCGAGCGTGCCGTTGTAAACGTAAACGGTGTGGATATTGCCGACGTAGCGGCCGCTTTTAATAGTACATTTTCCGCCGTCGACTACGGTCACGGCGTAGCAGTCGTTGTCCTTTGCGATCAACTCGCCGTCACCCGTTATCGTTATCTCGCCTTTCACGGTGAGAAGCGCCCAGGTCGAGTCGGTAACGTCCCAGATATCGTTGGTGTTGAATATCTTGTGCCCGTTTAAATCGAGCGTAACGTTTTTGCCCGTTACCACGACGTCTTCGCTAAGATCGATATCGTTACACAAAATTATATATACGTCGTCCATTCCCGCGGCGCATTCGAGAGAGCAACGGTCGTCTGCTACGACGCCCATAGGCCCGCGTTCTCCGCGTTCACCCTTTTCACCTTGAACGCCCTGTAAGCCACGTTCTCCGCGTTCACCTTTTTCGCCTTGAACGCCTTGCAAGCCCTGCTCGCCGCGTTCTCCTTTCTCGCCTTGAACGCCTTGCAAGCCCTGCTCGCCGCGTTCACCTTTTTCGCCTTGAACGCCCTGCAAGCCTTGCTCGCCGCGTTCACCTTTTTCGCCTTGAACGCCCTGCAAGCCCTGCTCGCCGCGTTCTCCTTTCTCGCCTTGAACGCCCTGCAAGCCACGCTCGCCGCGTTCACCTTTTTCGCCTTTATCTCCCTTGTCGCCTTTATCGCCTTTATCGCCTTTGATAGAGGCGAGCCAGTCCTCGTAGGAGAGGGGAGTCTGTCCGTTTTCCTCGGCGTAGGCGACGTAAGCGTTATAAACGTTGAGTTTGGCGCTGTCCGTCTCCGTTTCCCCGCCGCACCCTGCGAGCGAAAGCGTCGCAATAAGCGAGGTCGCCGTCGCAACGGCTGTCAAGATGGTTTTTTTGATATTCATAATTAAAGATCTCCTTATAAGATATTCCGAAAACAATTTGTGCAGGAAATAATTAATTATGCGAAAACGCCGGAAAAAATTAGCGAAAGTTAAGCGTTCCGAATTTAAGCCAAGCAGGCTATTAACAAAAAAACGTATACGTTTTTAAGTATAAAAGATACAAGTTTTGACAAATGTCGACAAAGCCGTTTAAAAGTGTTGCAAATCCAAATAATATGTGCTAAAATGCTATCGGATTTTTTATAAAGGGAGGTATTGCCGTATACAGGGAACGCGCACGTCGTTTATCGTTTCGTCACCGCGCTAAAACGCGTATATACAGCCGTTTTTTAATGCGGTTTGACGGGCAAAAATATGAAATCGGCTTATTTTCGTTTTGCGAAAAGAAAGTTCGTTTCATATAATAAAATAAGGAACGCAAAACGTTTCCCGTTTACAAGAGCAATAACTTGAAAATGTCTACGATCTTATATTTGGTAGTAGTCTTTGCCGTGTTACTCGGTCTCGGCTTTGCGGCGCTCAACTTCTTCGGCGTCAAGAAGCTTTCCGAAGGCACGGAAAAGATGCAAAAGACAGCCGCGGCCATTCGCCTCGGCGCAAACACGTTCGTTATGTACGAAATGCGTATAATCGCCATCGTTGCGGTGATAGTCGCGGCGGTTTTATGCGTACTCGTTTCGTGGCAGGCGGGCGTAGCGTTTCTCATCGGCGCGGTAATGAGCGAATGCGCGGGCTTTATCGGTATGAAGATAGCGACCTACGCCAACGTTCGCGTCACCAATGCGGCGAGAGAGACCAAGCACATCGGTAAAACCCTGAAAGTTGCGTTCCGCGGCGGCTCGGTCATGGGACTTTGCGTAGCGGGTTTCGCACTTTTGGGCGCAATAATAGTTTATCTCGTATTCGGGCTTGCGCTCGGTCAGATAAACGTTTCGGCGGACAATACCGTAGCTCTCGGCAAAAACCTTATCGGTCTTCAGACGGTAGGTCTTTCCACCACCGTTTCGGGCTATGCGCTCGGCTGCTCGCTCATAGCTTTGTTTAACCGTGTGGGCGGCGGTATCTACACCAAAGCCGCGGATATGGGCGCCGACCTCGTCGGTAAGACCGAGGCGCACATAGCCGAAGACGATCCGAGAAACCCCGCCACCATAGCCGATAACGTCGGCGACAACGTGGGCGACGTCGCGGGCCTCGGGTCCGACCTTTTGGAATCTTTCGTTGCGGCGATAATGAGTTCGATAATCCTTGCCTGCGAATTGGTCAGAAGTCAGGATCACCACATTTCCGTCGAATTTGCCAAAAAGATGATGATATATCCTCTTGCTTTCGCGGCACTCGGGCTTATCGGTTGCGTTATCGGTATAGCCACCCTCGTTTTCAAGAGCAACATTTCGGATAAACCCGAAAAGGTCCACTCGCAGCTCAACGGCGCGACCTGGCTTTCTGCGGGCATAACCGCCGCGGCGGGGCTTGGTCTTACCTGGCTCGTCTTCCGCGAAGAAGGCGTTTCGGGCGACTGGGCGCAGGCCGTTTTCAAACTCGGTTGGATAAGCCCGTGGGTGACTGCCGCTATCGGCATACTCGCAGGTATAATCATCGGTATCTTCGCCGAGTATTACACGAGTTACGATTATAAGCCGACGAGGAATATTTCTCACGCTTCCAAAGAAGGCGCGGCGCTCACCATTACGCAGGGGCTTGCGCTCGGTATGATATCGTGCCTCCTTCCCGTTGTCGTTCTCGGCGTATCCATACTTGCGTCCTTTATGATAGGCGGTATGTACGGCGTAGGCATCGCGGCGATGGGTATGCTTTCCTTCGTTGCGGCGACCGTTTCCGTCGACACTTACGGACCTATTTCCGATAACGCGGGCGGCATCGCGGAAATGTGCGAACTCGATCCCGACGTAAGAAAGATAACCGACAAGCTCGACTCCGTCGGCAACACCACGGCGGCTATCGGTAAAGGCTTTGCCATAGGCTCCGCGGCTTTGGCGGCTCTTTCGATGATGTCCGGCTATATTTATTCTTATCTCGAAGCCGGTCAGTCGCTTATCCTCGACATAATCAACGCCAACACGCTTATGGGCGCAATGATAGGCGCGGCGCTCCCGTTCTTCTTCTCGGGGCTTTTGATAAACGCCGTTGCCAAGGCTGCAAGAAACATGGTCGACGAAGTCCGTCGTCAGTTCAACGAGATACCCGGGCTTTTACAGGGTACCGCCGATCCCGATTACAAGACCTGTATCGAGATATCTTCCAAGGGCGCTATTTCCGAAATGAAACTCCCCGCGGTGCTCGCTATAGCGGTTCCCGTAGTTACGGGCTTTATTTTCGGACCGAAGTTCGTCGGCGGGCTTTTGATAGGCGCTACGCTTTCTGCGATAATGCTGGCTATCTTCACGGGTAATGCCGGCGGCGCTTGGGATAACGCCAAAAAGTACATCGAATCCGGTGCGGAAGGTCTCGGCGGCAAAGGCTCGCCCGAACACGACGCTTCCGTAGTCGGCGATACCGTCGGCGATCCGTTAAAAGATACCGTCGGGCCGTCTCTCGATATATTCATCAAGATAATGTCCGTCGTGTCCGTAGTTATGGTCGTCGTCTTCAAAGACTTCAACCTCTTCGGTTTACTCGGTATAGCTATCTGATAATAATAATCTATATAATAAAGCCGCGGCAGATCGGGGTTTACCCGATTTGCCGCGGCTGTTTTTTATAAGTCGTTACATTGTGAAGCCTTTTCCGAGGTTTATTATCATCTTACGGTTTTTGCAAGCGTATTCGTAAGCTTTTATCGTTTCTGCGGGCGTAGAGGGCGAACCTTCGTCAAAGTTGAAAATGCAGTAGTCGGAAAGATCTATCATTCTCTGATCGCGCTTATGATCGGGCGCCCTTTCTAAGTTTATTTCGTCGGCGAAAAACAGAACGTTGTCGTAAAAGGTGGTGTGATACGCCTCGTTGTCGGCTTCGTGAAGATGCTTTGAACCGACTCCGCTTATAAGAGTGGTAGAAGGGCGCGCGGCGCTTTTTTGAGAAAAGCATATCTCCTTATAACAGAGAAAATTGAACTCGCTCCTTTTGCCGAACAAAAAATCGGTAACGCCCTGCGAAGTCAGTTTCAAAACGGCGGCTTTGGCTTTGGAGATAACTATATCGGTTATCATACCTTCGCCGTAATTGATTATCGAGCAGGTGCTGCCTGAAAAATAATCTTTTTTGCTTTTATTAAGCGGCAGATAAACGCTCACGACGCATCTCCTTTTGCGGATTTTATATCGATACTACTATATTTTAGCAGATATTTTTTTCAAAGGCAATACTTTTTCCGTTTATCGAGGTCAATTTACGAAAAAAACAGCGGTTAATTACATTATTTTGCAGATAAATACGGCAAAGACCGTGGAAATAAACGTCGAAACGAGAGAGATGATTATGGGTTTTACCAAATTTTTCTTTTTGCAGGAGGCAAAATACACCGCGCCGACGTAAAAAGTCGTTTCGGAAGAGCCGAATATGACAGAGGCGCACCTGCCGATATAGCTGTCCGCACCGAAAGTCGACAGCGTTTCGCTTAAAACGGCAAGGCTGCCGCTCCCCGAAAACGGCTTGACGAGCACGAGCTTTATCAACTCTTTCGGTATGCCGAAAATGCCGAAAACGGGAGACAGAACGTTCGTAATTATCCCGCTCAATCCGCTTTGCTCCATCACTTCGCACATAATAAGTACGGTCAGAACGTACGGAAATATCTTCACTACGAGCGGAAAGGCCTTTTTTACCCCGCCGACGAAACCGTCGTATAGCGGCACTTTCTTTACGGCGGCGACGATAGTTATCGCGAGTATCAATAAGGGTATAACGTATTTCATCTTTTGACGAAAACGGCGGTCAGAAGTATTCCGCAGACCGTGGATACGAGCGTCGATAAAAGCGTCGGCAAAACTATGTCGTAAGAAGAGACCGAGCCGAGTTTGTCTCTTAACGATATGACAGTCGTCGGAAGTATCTGCAAAGAGGTCGCCGCAACGGCAAACAGCATGGCTTTTGCGTATTCGTTATCCTTTTCGTCAAGGTAAGCCGCCGCCTTTATCCCCATGGGCGTAGCCACCGACGACAGGCCTATTATATTTGCCGTAACGTTCAACGCAAGGTACTTTGCCGCGCTGTCGTCAACGTTGCCGAAAATGCGTTTAACGGGCTTATAGGCAAGCTTAGATAGTTTTTCGGTAAGCCCCGAACGCTCCAAAAGCTCGAATATCCCGAGCCACACGGAATATATCGCCGTAAGCCCCGCGGCAAGTTTCAAAGCCTTTTCTGCCCCGCTCGTCATGGCGGAAAGAATAAGTTCCGGCGCGGTGAAAGTCATATAGCCGACCGAAACAATAAGAATACACGCAAAAATAACGTTCATATAAGATAAAAATAATTATTCAAAGAAAATATATGAACCAAAACGGCGTAATATGTTTTGCGTTATGGCAAAAATTGTGTTATACTTATAGCCGAACAGTTATAAAAAGAGGCGTTATTATGGCAAAAGATACCTTTTATATCACCACACCTATCTATTATCCGAGCGGGAAATGGCATATCGGCACCTGCTACACGACCGTGGTCTGCGACGCGATGGCGAGGTTTTACCGTCTTTGCGGCAGGGACGTGTTCTTTTTGACGGGAACGGACGAACACGGTCAGAAAATAGAAAACAACGCAAAAAAAGCCGGCGTTACCCCTATGGAATATATCGATCCCATAGTTGCCGACCTTAAAAGCATCTGGGAAATGCTCGATATTTCTTACGATCGCTTTATAAGAACGACCGACGCCGACCACGTTGCGACCGTGCAAAAGGTCTTCAAAAAGCTTTACGATAACGGGGATATCTACAAATCGGAGTACGAAGGGCTTTACTGCACGCCGTGCGAAAGCTTTTTCACCGAATCCCAGCTCGTGAACGGCAAGTGCCCCGATTGCGGCAGAGAAGTTCATTACGAAAAGGAGGAAAGTTATTTCTTCCGTCTTTCCAAGTACGCCGACAGGATAATCGAACTGTACGAGAACAACCCCGAATTTTTGCAGCCCAAGTCGCGCGTCAACGAAATGATAAACAACTTCATCAAGCCGGGGCTTCAGGATCTGTGCGTGTCGAGAACGAGCGTAAAGTGGGGAATACCCGTCGAATTTGATAAAGATCACGTCGTCTACGTCTGGATAGACGCGCTTTCCAATTATATCTCCGCGCTCGGTTACGGCTCAAAAGACGACAGTCTTTATAAAAAATTCTGGCCGTGCGATCTTCACATGACGGGAAAGGAGATAATCCGCTTCCACGCCATAATCTGGCCGGCGATATTGATGGCGCTCGGCGAACCCGTTCCCAAAAGAATTTACGGGCACGGGTGGCTGCTCGTCGGCGGCGACAGGCTGGCAAAAAGCAAGGAAAACACTTCCTCGGAACTCGTCGATCCGAAGGAGATCGTCGCCCGTTACGGCAGCGACGCGCTTAGATACTTCCTGCTTAGAGAAATACCGTTCGGCTCCGACGGCGTTTATACCAACGAAACCTTTTTGAACCGCATCAACAGCGATCTGTCGAACGATATCGGCAACCTCGTTTCGAGAACGACCGCGATGATAAGCCAATACTTCGGCGGTAAACTGCCCGCTATAAAAGAGCTTACCGAGCTTGACAACGAGCTCGTAGCTATAATGAACGGGCTTTACGAAAACGTTTCGGCGGCTATTGCCGAGATAAACGTTCCGAAAGCGCTTGCGGAAATATTCAAACTCGTCGGAAGGGCCAACAAGTATATCGACGAAACTATGCCTTGGGTACTCGGCAAAGATCCGTCAAAAAAGGACAGATTGGCGACCGTTTTGTACGTTTTGTCCGAAGCTATCCGCTGTTCGGGCATACTCCTTTTGCCCTTCTTACCCAAGTCCGCGCCCGAAATACTCGCGTGCTACGGCATTGACGCAAGCGACAAGAAACTCTTTGAAAGTCTTTCCTTCGGCAAGCTCGAAGGCGGTATCGACGTAGTTAAAGCCCGCCCCATCTTCCCGAGGATAGACGTCAAAAAGGAACTTGCGGACGTTAGCGCGATGATGCTCGAACGCCACAACAAAGAGCTTAAAGCGGCGGCCGCCAAAGAAAAGGCCGAAGACAAGGCAAACGAGCCGAAATTCGAGGAGATAGCTATCGACGATTTTGCCAAGGTGGAATTGAGAGTGGCACTCGTCACCGCTTGCGAAAAGATAGAAAAATCCAAAAAACTGCTGAAACTGTCGATAGACCTCGGCTATGAAAAGCGCACGGTAGTAAGCGGTATCGCAGAATACTATGCGCCCGAAGAACTCGTCGGAAGAAAGGTCGTGCTGGTGGCTAACTTAAAGCCCGCCAAACTTTGCGGCGTGGAAAGTCAGGGAATGATACTTTGCTCTGACGACGGCGATGCGGTCAACCTCGTCGTACCCGCGGAGGGCGCGAAGATCGGCAGCAGGGTAAGATAATGCTTATTGATTCTCACGCTCATCTCGACGATAAAAAGTACGGCTCCGTCGAAAAGCTTTTGGAAAATTTCTCGGCGGCGGGAGGCGGACTTTTGATCGATATAGGTTTCGACTACGATAGCAGCCTATCGGCAAAAGAACGCGCGGATAAATATCCGAACGTCTTTTTTGCGGCGGGGTATCACCCGCAGGAGGCCGACAAAAACAACGATAACGCGCTTATAGCGGCACTTACCGCAAGCGATAGGTGCGTCGCGATAGGCGAGATAGGGCTTGACTACCACTACGAGCCGTTCGATAAGAACAGACAAAAAGAGTTGTTCGTTTCTCAGATAGCGCTCGCCGACGAATGCGGTTTGCCGATAATAATCCATTCGCGTGACGCTTCCGCCGAAATGCTTTCGATATTAAAGGAAAACTCTTCTTATTTAAAGCACGGCTTTCTGATGCACTGCTACAGCGAAAGTAAGGAGCAAGCCCGTAATTATCTCGATCTCGGCGCATATTTTGCTTTCGGCGGGGCGATAACCTTCAAGAACGCGAAAAAGGACGATACGATCAGGTATATACCTTTCGACAGATTGCTCGCCGAGACCGATTGCCCGTATATGGCGCCCGTTCCTTATCGCGGCAACTTGAACGAACCGCAATACGTATCGTTCGTTTACGATAAATTTGCCGATATTCTCGGTGTCGGAAGAGCCGTCGTCGAAGAGCAATTTGAAAAGAATTTCTTTACGTTTTTTAAAAAAGCCCGCCGATAGGTCGATTATCGGCACTTTTATTGTAAAATGGATCTTAAAAGCGCACTCAATAACGCGAACTTTCGCTTTAATAAACGCTACGGGCAGAATTTCATCCGCGACGAGGTTTTGCTCGATAAAATCGCCGCGGTCGCCGATTTGAAAGATACCGACGAGGTGCTTGAAATAGGCGTAGGCGCGGGAACTCTCACGCGCGCGCTTTCAAAGCGCGCGGCATACGTTTACGGTTACGAGATAGATAAAAACTTACAGCCCGTCCTATCGATGATGCTTGCCGGCGTCGATAACGCCGAAGTCATTTTCCGCGATTTTATGCGCGAAAATATCGCCGACGTAGAAAAGCTTTTTAAGAGCGAATACGTCGTGGTCGCCAATCTTCCTTATTACATCACTTCGCCGATAGTTATGAAACTTATCGAAACGGCGAAAAAGTGTAAACGCATAGTGGTAATGGTGCAAAAAGAAGTCGCGTTAAGACTTTGCGCCGCGCCCGCTACTTCCGATTACGGCGCGATAACGCTTGCCGTCGACGTGACTGCGGACGCTTCCGTCGTTATGGACGTAGACAGAAGTAATTTTTATCCCGTTCCGAACGTCGATTCGGCTGTAGTTAAGATGGATATCGTCGAAAACAAGTTCCCGCTTATTTCGAGAAAAGCTTTCCGCGATATAGTAAGGTGCGCGTTTTCATCGAGAAGAAAGACGCTCGTAAACAATATGATGAACGTTTTTAAGCTTTCCCGAGCCGACGCGGAAGACCTTTTAAATAAGACGGGTATACCCGTAAACGTTCGCGGAGAGGCTTTATCCACCGAACTTTTCGTAAAACTTTCAAACCTGCTCGTTGAACGAAAAATCGTCGATTGATCGACTTATAGCCCCACTTATTGACTTTACGACGTGCCGCCGAAGAATGTTTTCGGCGGTTTTTTATTCGGCTCGTTGGCAAAATCGAACGCATTAATCATATATTAATAGCGGAAGACAAAAAGGAGGTTATTATGTCGTTCTTTTCCAATTTCAATTCTGACAGATGCCCTTGTCGTATCACGGGGAACCCCTTGAACGGTCTTGAAGAAAAGGTTTGTATAGAAGTCAATAAGGTATTCGACTCGTGTATGAAACAAAGTCAGGAAGACGGCGTCGTTCTGACTTTGACCGACAACACGCCCGCGTCACCGACTTATCCGCTTACTTTTATCAGCGCGAAGTCGTCGACTACGACCGGCGTTTTGCAGTCGGTGCAGGTCGACAGGCTTGCCGACAGACCTAATTTTGCCAGAGTTCAGGCGACCGTTTGCGTGCCTGTGGAAGTGTTATACGTCGACGCGGCGGGCGTTGAAGGTAAAGCGAGCGCAAGCGCTTGTTTTACGCAGGACGTGATATTGTTCGTCCCGCAACCGTCGGTCATTCCGTACAATGCCGAGGCGGTCGTTTCTCTTATCGCGACCGAAGGCACTTACACTGCCGAAAACACTTTTACGGTAACTTGCTGCGTAACGATAATTTTGAAGATCGTTATGCCCGTGGAACTATTGATCCCCGCGTACGGCTATTGCAATATACCGCCGTGTCAGGAGTATTCGCAGGAAGTATGCGCAGGATTTTTCGAGCTGCCGCTTTTCCCCGGAAACGGTTAAAAGCTGAGTATTACATATCCCGATTATCGCCCGACGAATTTGTCGTCGGGCTGATTTTTTTGACTTGAAAACCGCATAATCGGCTATTAAAAAACCGTATAAATTTATAATTTTATCGCTCGCGTAAATTATGTTATGAAATTAATAAAATAATTAAACAAATCGTTTTAAAAACTGTTGACAAAAGTCGACAAAAAGTATATATTTTTATCGTCGGATAAGGGGAGAAAAAGCGTCCGCACGAAGGAATGGAAAAATGAGTAAAGGAACAGTCGGCAAATTTATATTGGAATGTCTTTTTATCGTACTGCTTGGCGTTGTGGATTCTTTCAATTACAGCCTATTGATAATCGGGAATTTCGTCCCGATGGGTATTAACGGTATCGCGGTAATAATCAACTATATTTTCGGTATCGAAAGCGGCTGGTTCTCGTGGTTTTCGCTTATTGCGAACTTACCGTTATGTCTTTTAACGTTTTTCCTCGTCGACAAAGGCTTTGCGATAAAGTCGTTTATCTACGTCGTCGTGTTGTCGCTCGGCGTCAGGGTATTGCAGCTCTTCGGGCTTCACAATTACGCTTATCATAACAGCAATTCGCTTATCCCCGTACTTATATCGGCGGTAATATCGGGCGTTATCTACGGCGCGGTCTTTAAGCGCAACGCGTCGACCGGCGGAATGGACGTGGTGGGTAAACTCGTAGCGTATAAGCGCCCCGAACTCAACTTTATCTGGGTATCGTTCGCATTCAGCACCATCGTTGCCATCGCGGGCTGGATAGTTATGCAAGACCTTGAACAGGCGTTTTTGTGCGTGATATTCGTATTCGTCGCGTCGTTTATCGGCAATACCATGCTAAAAGGAACGCGTAGCGCGCTGAAAGTCGAAGTCGTTACCACCCACGCGAGGGAGATAAGCGATAAAATAATCAACGACCTTCATCACACCGCTACCGTAACGAGGGCGGAAGGAATGTATCACCACACCGAATACGACCTTTTGATCTGCGTTATCAATAAACGTCAGCTTATCGAACTTGAAAAAATATTAAAAGAATACCCCGATACTTTCGCTTACATATCGCAAGTTACGGAAACGGTGGGGCTTTTCAATCGCGCAAAATAGCGGCGCGTTTGTTCGGATAAAAATTGGCTGCAAACGACAAAAAAGTCGGTTAAACGACTTATAGCGGCACTTTTTTAAATATTTTTGATGAGATCGGCCGAGGGGAAACGACCTTCGGCCTTAATAAATGCCCTTTGACTTATAAAAAACGAAAGGGCTTATAACGAGGCGGAAATGGGCGAAAGAGCGGGCGTTACCGTTTTGTCATTTTTAAAGAAAAATACGGTGGCGGTGATAGCTTTTATCGCCGCCGTTATTACCGTGATCTTCGTTCCTTTCGATAAAGAGTACGTCGGCTATTTCGATTTTAAAACGCTGACTTGCTTGTTTTGCGTTTCGGCGGTAGTCGCGGCGCTTAAAAACATTAACTTTTTTTACATACTCGCGTATAATATCGTCCGCATATTCAAAAACGCCAGAGCGTGCGTCCTTGCGCTCGTTTACGTAACTTTCATAGGTTCTATGCTTATAGCCAACGATATGGCGCTTATAACGTTTTTGCCGCTCGGATATCTCGTTCTTACCGCCGCAAATAAGTCGGAAAATATGGCGTTCACGTTCATAATGCAGAATATCGCAGCCAATCTCGGCGGAATGCTGACGCCTTTCGGCAATCCGCAAAACTTGTATCTGTACACGAAATTCAATATCCCGACGCTTGATTTTACCGCCGTTATGATAGTTCCGTTCATCATCTCGGTTGCGCTTATAACGGTCTGCTGTTTTGTTTTCGTAAAAAAGGAAAAGCTCGAAATGGAGCCTGCCGAAGAGAGCCTGCCGCCGCTTAAAACGGTGGTGTATCTTATACTGTTCGCGCTGTCCGTACTCGTCGTTTTCAGGGCTGTGCCGTATGTCGCGGGACTTGTCGCGGTGCCGCTTATAATACTGGTATTTGACAGAAAAGCCCTGCTATCGGTCGATTATCCGCTACTTTTTACTTTCGTGTTCTTCTTCGTATTCGCGGGCAACGTATCGCGCATACCTATAATAGGCTCGTTCATATCGTCGCTGACGGAGCGCGACGTATTCGTAAGCGGAGTGCTTTCCTGTCAGGTGATAAGTAACGTTCCGTCGGCTATACTTTTGTCGCGTTTTACGGAAAACTGGCGCGAGCTTTTGCTTGCCGTGAACATCGGGGGCGTAGGAACGATAATATCTTCGCTCGCAAGCCTTATTACCTTCCGCGAATACTTAAAACATAACCCGAAAAAGGCGCTGTCGTATCTGTTAAAGTTTTCGGCGTTCAACTTCTCGTTCCTCGTCGTTTTGTCGGCGGTGGTAATACTGTTTCTTCGTTAAACTTATATAAAGCGGCGCTATTATTCGGCACGCTAAAAATATTTTAAAAAGCAAAAAGTGCGGCTATATATCCGTTATCTACAGATCGCGGCGATTTTTTACACGAATTTTGCCGTTTTCGTTGTTGACAATTTTTTCAAAATATTGTATATTAAATAGTAAGCGAATGAGAACGTTTTGTTTTTTTCGGCGCCCGTGCCGACGGCAAAACACAGATCTATTATGAAAAACGAAGTTTTCGGCAAACTTGCCAAGGGTGAAGAGGTAAGGCTTTTCACCGTATCGAACAAGAAAATAGAGCTTTCCGTTATGGAATACGGGGCGGCGGTCGTTTCCTTGAAATTTAAGGGTAAGGAGACTGTTCTGGGCTTTGACAGGCTCAAAGATTATCTTTCGTGCTCGGGTTCGTACGGCGCGGTCATAGGAAGATACGCCGGCAGGATAAGCGGTGCGGTCGTAAGGATAAGCGGCGTTGATTATCCTCTTACCAAAAACGACGGTAACAACACGAGAAACGGCGGCGCGCTCGGATTTTCCAAACGTTTATGGCACGGCGAGGCCGACGAAAACAGCATAACCATGCAGTACCTTTCCGCCGATAACGAGGAAGGCTTCCCCGGGGAGATGCTGACGACGGTCCGCTATAAGCTTTTGGAAAGCGGCGTCGTCATAGAGTATTTCGCAAAAAGCGACAGAGATACGGTAGTAAATCTTACCAATCAGATATATTTCAACTTCAGCGGCGGCAAGCACGACGTAAGCGACCACACTTTATTTGTCGACGCCGACTATTTTTCACCGGTCGATCTCGAACTTTTGCCTACGGGCGAAAAGCGCAGCGTCTTTTCCACCCCGTTCGATTTCAGAACGCCGTCGCTGCTTAAAGATAAGTTTACCGCAAACGACGGGCAGTTGAGACTCGTCGGCGGGATCGATCACAACTTCCTTTTAAACGGAAGGGGTATAAGAAAAGTCGCTTGCCTTGCCTCTAAGTCGGAAAGTATCAGTATGGAATGTCTTACCGATATGCCGTACGTCAAGATATATACGTCTAATAAGAGCGAACTATATAAGATCCACGGCGGATACGAGACAGACGTACATTACGGCGTTTGCATCGAACCGCAGTTTTTCGGCGCGGGGCAGAGCGCGGCTACGTTTTCGCCCAACGTTTTGAAAAAGGGCGACGTGTTTTCAAGCATCACCGAATTGAAATTTTCCTGATATTTTACTGCTTCTATGGAGGAGATATGAACGAGTTTGATACTTTGAAAGTCGTTCTCGACGACGGAGCTTTTATGCCCGTGCGCGCACATAAAGAGGACGCCGGGCTCGATCTTTTTTCAAGAGAGGACAAGACCGTTCCCGCCCGCGGCGCCGCCGTTTTCGATACGGGCGTCCACGTCGGGATACCCGAAGGGTACGTCGGTTTTATCAAGTCGAAAAGCGGGCTTAATATCAAGCACGGCATAGTCGGTGAAGGCGTTATCGACGCCGGCTATACGGGCGCGATAGTCGTCAAGCTCTATAACCATTCCGACGTCGATTATAAGTTCGCGCGCGGGGATAAGATAACGCAACTGGTTATTTTGCCGATAGCTTGTCCCGCTCCCGTTCGGGTTTCGGCGCTAAACGATACCGACCGCGGCGAAGGCGGTTTCGGTT
>JAFZXN010000008.1 GCA_017616695.1 Clostridia bacterium
AGGTCGGCGCGTTTTGCGCCGACCTGCGTTGTTTTTTTTAGTTCCGTCGCCATCAGATAGGCGGCGGAACTTTTAAAAATGAGAAAATGACCGTCCTTTCGACAAATCGCTCGGATAATTAAAGCGAGTAACTTGACAATCACGGTAAAATATAGTAAAATGATTACGTATGATTATTTTGGGTATAGACCCGGGGCTTGCGACGATAGGTTTCGGCGTCATTTCAAGCGAAAAGGGAAGAGCCACCGCTATCGATTACGGAGTTATCCTTACTCCCAAAGACGCCAAATTTCAGGACAGGCTCCGTATGATAGAGGAAAGCTTAAATAAACTTATAGCAAAGTTTGCTCCCGACGAAATAGCTATGGAAGAGTTGTTTTTCAACAACAACGCCAAGACCGCCATCAACGTCGCGCAGGCAAGGGGCGTGATACTTTTAACCTGCGTCAAGCACACGGAAAAGCTTTTCGAGTACACGCCTTTGCAGATAAAGCAGGCTTTGACGGGTTACGGCAGGGCGGATAAGCACCAGATACAAGCTATGGTAACGAGCCTTCTCAATCTGAAAAAGGTCCCCAAGCCCGACGACGCCGCCGACGCTCTCGCCGTTGCGCTCACACATTCCAATACTTCGCGTTTTTCGGGCGGTTTCGGCATAAAATAAGCTTATTATCCAAAAAAAATCAACGATATAAACTGTAAAAATACGGATTTTTATTATGATAGCATACGTTAAAGGCAAAGTTCTTGCTTTGAGCGAGAACGTGGTTATACTCGAAAACAACGGCATCGGTTACGAGATCGCCTGTTCGGCAAACGCCGTTGCGACTTTGGTCGGCGCAAAAGAGGGCGCCGTGTTTACCTATCTCGCAGTAAGAGAAGACGGCGTGAATCTGTACGGTTTCGAAACGTTGGCGGAAAAGCAAATGTTTCTTAAACTTATTTCCGTTTCGGGCGTAGGTCCCAAAATGGGTATGACCGTGCTTTCGGGCATGAGTCTTAACGACCTTGCTTTTTCCATAGCTTCGAGCGACGTCAAAACGCTTTCGCGCATCAAAGGTCTTGGCAAAAAGACGGCGGAAAGAATTATTCTCGAACTTCGCGAAACGCTTGCCGATATGCCC
The DNA here is from genome assembly GCA_017616695.1 of Clostridia bacterium. Classification (GTDB taxonomy): domain Bacteria; phylum Bacillota; class Clostridia; order Christensenellales; family Borkfalkiaceae; genus UBA4636. The sequence goes on from JAFZXN010000008.1 coordinate 1,125, forward strand.
GCCGCGACCGACGGCGCTCCTGTTGCGACCGCGTTAAAACTCGACTCCGACGGCGAAAACGCCGTTTTGGCTTTAATGAGCCTCGGTTACGGCAAAGCCGAATCGACAAAAGCCGTAAAAGCTTCTCTCGACGAAGGGGCGAAAGGCCTCGAAACGATAATTGCCGCAGCTTTAAGAAAGTTTGCGTAACGCGGACCGCGGAAGCGGAACGATGTTGCCGTTACACGACGAACGATGTCGTCGGTCCGCAAGCTTTCGACCGAAATCGCCGTCCACTGACTCCTGATGAGCGGTCTGCTGTCTGCGATTTTATATTTCTATTTGGTTTTATCTATGGGATTTTATGATGACGACGATTTAATAGTTTCCGCCATGGCGGACGAAGAAGACGGCAGAGTGGTCGATTCAGAAAAGACCGGCTACGACGAAGTCGAGAATATTCTTCGCCCGAAGTCTATGGACGGTTACGTCGGACAGGACAAGGTAAAAGAAAACCTTGCCGTGTTTATGGGCTCGGCGAAGCTTCGCGGCGAGCCGCTTGACCACGTTCTTTTATACGGCCCGCCGGGGCTCGGTAAAACGACGCTCGCGCACATTATCGCAACGGAAATGGGCGGTCAGATAAAGGTGACGAGCGGCCCCGCGATAGAAAAATCGGGCGATTTGGCGGCTATACTCACCAATTTAAACGAGGGCGACGTTCTGTTCGTGGACGAAATACACCGTCTTAACCGTAACGTTGAAGAGATACTTTACCCCGCTATGGAAGACTTTTCGCTCGACTTTATCATCGGCAAAGGTCCGTCCGCCCGCAGCGTACAGATACCCTTGAAGCGTTTTACGCTCGTAGGCGCTACGACGAGGGCGGGGCTGTTATCTTCGCCGCTTCGCGACAGGTTCGGAGTTATCTGCCGACTGGAAATGTATTCTCCCGAAGAGCTGACGGAAATAGTCACCCGTTCGGCAAGGATCCTCGGCTCGGAGATATCGGCAGAGGGCGCGAAAGAGATAGGCAGGCGAAGCCGCGGCACTCCGCGTATCGCGAACAGACTTTTGCGCCGCGTCCGTGACTTTTCAATCGTGGCGGGGCACGACGAGATCACGCTCGAAGACGCGAAAAAAGGTCTTAAACGCATGGAAATTGACGAGCTTGGCCTCGATTCTACCGATATAAGGCTGCTAAGTTCGATGGCGACGAAGTTCAACGGCGGCCCTGTGGGGCTCGATACGCTTTCCGCCACCGTCAACGAGGACAGCACCACCATAGAAGACGTTTACGAACCGTATCTTTTACAGCTCGGGTTTATCGCGCGCACGCCGCGCGGCAGAACGCTTACCGTAAACGCATATAAACATCTCGGCTTGCCCGTTCCGCGGGGCGCGCAGGTCTCTATTTTCGAGGATAACGATGCTTAAATCGTCTGATTTTTACTACGATCTGCCGGAAGAACTCATTGCGCAGACGCCTGCCGAACCGAGAGACAGTTCAAGGCTTCTCGTTTACGAAAGGGCTACGGGCAAAGTCGAACACAGGGTTTTTCACGACGTGACAGATTATCTCGGCGAGAACGATCTTCTCGTTATCAATACGACTAAGGTCTATCCCGCGCGCGTGTACGCCAAAGCCGCTACCGGCGGCAAAATGGAGATACTTTTACTTAAAAGGCTCGATCTTACCGATTGGGAAGTTCTCGTAAAGCCGGGGAAACGCGCCAAAGAGGGGGCGGAGTTTTTCGTATCCGACGAGCTTTCCTTTACCGTTTTATCTAAAACAGACGGCGGCGGGCGCGTTATACGCTTTAAATTCGACGGCGTTTTCGAGGACAAATTGTCAAAAGTCGGCGAAATGCCTTTGCCGCCTTATATAAAGAAAAAACTTGAAGATCAGTCGCGCTACCAGACCGTTTATTGTAAGGAAGAAGGAAGCGCCGCGGCGCCAACTGCGGGGCTGCATTTTACCGAGGAACTTATACGAAAATTAAAAGATAAAGGCGTGGGTTTTGCCGAAGTAAATCTGCACGTAGGGCTGGGAACGTTCCGCCCCGTAAAGGTCGAAAACGTCGAAGAACACGAGATGCATTCGGAGTATTTCGAGATAAGTAAGACCGCCGCCGATACGATAAACGAGGCAAAGGCTGCGGGCAAAAACATAGTCGCGGTCGGCACGACGAGCGTCAGAACGCTCGAATCGGTCGCCGACGAGAACGGTTTTGTCAAGCCTTGCCAAGGCGACACGAAGATATTTATCTATCCGCCGTATAAATTCAAATGTGTAGATAAACTTATAACCAACTTCCACCTGCCCGAATCTACGCTTATCATGCTCGTTTCGGCGTTCATCGGCAGAGAAGAAACGCTTGCTTTATACAAAACAGCCGTAGATAATAAATACCGTTTCTTTTCGTTCGGCGACGCCTGTCTCCTTTTATAAACGTCGCATTTCTGCGTTTTCGCAAAGTCTAGCGACCTCGATGACCGAATACCGAATAGGTCTATCTCGTCCGCTCGGCTTCGCGAGCCTTGTCTCCTTTTATAAGCTACGCGATACTGCGTTTCTGCAAAGCCTCGCGACCTCGATGACCAAGTAGGTCTATCTCGTCCGCTCGTCTTTGCGAGCCTTGTCTCGCTTGCTTCTAAAAGGAGACAACAATCTTATAATGGGAATTGATATTTTTATAGCATTTCTGCGTTTCTGCGAAACAATAATTTAACGAAAAACGCATTGTTTATGCGGAATAACGGTCGGCGAGCAAAACGCCGCGCCCGATGACTTTTTATGGAAAAATTTTCTTACGAAATCATCAAACAGGACGAGCGTAGCGGTGCGCGGGCGGGTATACTGCACACTCCGCACGGCGATATCCCTACGCCAATTTATATGCCCGTCGGTACGCAGGCGACCGTCAAGGGGGTTTTCCCGCGCGATCTCGAAGAGATAGGTGCAAAGATAATTCTTGCCAACACCTATCATCTTTTTATGCGTCCGGGCGACGAAACGGTCAAAAAGGCGGGCGGGCTTCATAAGTTCATGAATTGGGATCGCCCGATACTGACCGACAGCGGCGGGTTTCAGGTGTTTTCGCTTGCCAAACTCAACGACATTAAGGACGAAGGCGTGGTCTTTCAATCCAACGTCGACGGAAGTCGTCACTTCATCACTCCCGAGCGGGCGATAGAGATAGAAAACAACCTCGGCGCGGATATTATCATGGCGTTCGACGAGTGTTCGCCTTTCGGGTACACGCACGAGCAGTCGCGGGTAGCTATGGAAAGAACGCTTCATTGGCTCGACAGGTGCTGTAAGCATCACGAAAACGACGATCAGGCGCTTTTCCCGATAGTGCAGGGCAACGTTTTCAAGGATCTGCGCGCGCAAAGCCTTGAAAGGACCAAGCCTTACGTCAGATACGGAATGGGAATAGGCGGTCTGTCCGTCGGCGAGCCGAAAGAAGTTATGTACGACGTACTTGACGGTATGCTCCCGTTTTACCCGCAATACGTTCCGCGCTATCTTATGGGGGTGGGAAGTCCCGACTGTCTTATCGAAGGCACTCTGCGCGGGATAGATATGTTCGACTGCGTTCTTGCCACCCGTATCGCAAGGAACGGCACGGCGCTTACCTCCAAAGGCAAGATCGTCGTCAGAAACGGCGCTTATAAAGAAGATTTCACCCCGCTTGACGACGAGTGCGATTGCTACTGCTGCCGTCACTACACCAAAGCCTATCTCCGCCACATGATTAACGTGGGCGAAATGATGGGCGGAATGCTTTTGAGCCTTCACAACATTCACTATCTATTAAAGCTCATGCGCGGTATGCGGGAGGCTATCCTCGGCGATTACGTCAGAGAATACGTTGCGGAATTTTACGCAAGGCAAAGCGATTACTCTCCCGTAGGGATATATCACGATCGTTAAAAACAGCGGAAATTTGCGTCATTGACGTAAATTCGCTTGCTTTTAAGCAAATAATTTAGTATTATTAATGTCGACAAGACAGGTAATTTTCGGAGGATTTTAAAATGTTGTATGATTTATTGAGTGCGAACACCGCTTCCGCAGTGGAAAGTGCCGCCTCGCAAAACGCCGATTTCTTTTCCAGATACGGCACTTGGATAATGCTCGGCGTCGTCGTGGCGCTTATGATCGTCTATTTCGTGTTTTCCAATAATCGCAGAAAGAAACAGGAAAAACAGCTTGACGATATGATGAACGCTCTTACGGTCGGCGACAAGATCATGACTATAGGCCGTTGGTACGGCGAGATAGTCGAAGTGCTCCCCGACGGAATGTTCGTCGTAATGACGGGTTCCGAAGAACACCCCGGCTACGTTAAGATCGAAAAAGCCACCATAGCCCATATCTTCAAAAAGACGGAAGAACAAAAGGATATGCCCGACGAACTTCCGCCCGAAAACGTTTTCGAGGAAGGCGACGATAAGCCCGAGACCGAAACCGCACCCGAAACGACGGACGCTCCCGAAACGACCGAAGAAACGGAAAAAACCGAATAACGGCGTTTCTTCTCCTTTTAAGAATAAGAAAATAAAGCCTCGCATAGAATACTGTGCGAGGTTTTTTATGCAAAAAAAGACTGTTGTTTCATTTTTTATCGCCACGCTGTGTTCGGCGGCCGCTTCGGTGGCGGCGGTGCTTATTTTTTCGCTCGTGGTGACGCTTACGGGACTTTCCGACTCGTTCATCACGCCCGTAAACTACGTTATAAGGCTTTTATCGATAGTTTTCGGTGCGTTTTTGTTCGCGGCGGGCGAAAAGGGCATATTAAAAGGCGCGTTGCTCGGGCTGGGGTATTTCCTTGTCACAAATCTCGTTTTTTCATTGATATCGTCAAATTTCAACGTGTCCGTAGCGCTTTTTATCGAGCTCATTTATTGTCTTATCGTTGGCGCGATAGCGGGCGTTCTCGCCGTCAACATAAAAAAACGGTGAAATAAGTAAAAAAATCGGTCTGTCGCCGATAATATATTGCGTTTTTTCGCGCCAAACGTTTGATATATTCCGATATATGTGTTAATATATATAAGACCGCTTTTGCGGCGGCGTTTTATAGCTTTATCAAAGCGGAAATACGGGGCCGTATACCTATGCTGCGGCGAATTTTCGGAAAAAACGAAAAAAATTGTAAAAATTCGTTAAAAAATCCGTCGAATATTCCGTAAAAACATTGACTTTACGTCAAGATAAAGATATAATATATGTATATGTCTTATCGGGGGTAATCCGCATACGGCGGCACTCGATGGACAAGACCAGAAGAACTTACCTATTTCAGGAGGCAACAATGAGTAGAGGCAAATCAATCTTTCTGCTTATTCTTACCGGCGTTATCATAGCGATAGCGGCGGTAGCTTGCTTTTGCAGTTTCGAGATCCCCGGCTCCATTAAGGACTATAACTCCGTTATGAGCCTTATCGGTCAGGGTATCGACCTTAAGGGCGGTTACTACGTAGTTCTCACCCCGCAGGACACCAGCGAGAGCAACGAAAACGTTATCGAAGAGGCCCAGACCATTTTGAGGACTCGTCTCGATAAAAAAGGTTACACCGAAGCGGTCATCACCGTGCAGGACACGACTAAAATAAGAGTTGAGATCCCGGATATCGACAATGACGACGAGGTCCTCGAACTTATCGGCAGCACCGGTACGCTTACTTTCCGCGATTCCGCGGGTACTACGTATCTTACGGGCGACGATATCACTTCGTCTTACGTCGGTTACGAAGACGGCGAGTACGTTGTCATAATGAACTTCACCGAAAAGGGTGTTTCCAAGTTCAGCGAGGCGACCGCCACGGTTTACGCTTCGAGCGATAAGGTGCTTTATATCTACCTTGGCGACGATCTTATTTCTTCCCCGCAGGTCAACGGGCAGATAACCAGCCAGTCCGCCAAGATAGAGGGTAGTTTCACTTACGAGACCGCGGAATCTCTCGCCGCCATCATCGACAGCGGTAGACTTCCTATCGAATACGAAGTTTCCGAACAGCGCAGCATAAGCGCAAGGCTCGGTGAAACGGCTCTTTCCAAGAGTTTGATGGCCGGCGCTATCGGTCTTCTCATAATATTCCTTATTATGATCCTTTACTATAGGGGTATGGGTATCGCCGCCGACATCGCGCTCGTTATATATACGATACTGTTCGTAATATTCCTTGCGATAGTTCCGGGCGTTCAGCTCACGCTCCCCGGTATCGCGGGTATCCTGCTTTCGATAGGTATGGCGGTCGACGCGAACATAGTTATATTCGAGAGGATCAAACGTGAGTTCGCCAACGGCAAGACTTTTGCGTCCGCCGTCGAAACGGGCTTTAAGCGCGCGATAATCACCGTTATCGACGCTAACGTCACGACCATTCTTGCGTCCGTCGTTTTGTACTTCCTTACAACCGGTGCGATCAAGGGCTTTGCGATAACGCTCCTTATCGGCGTAGTCATCTCCATGTTGACTTCCATCTTTATCACGAGATGGTATCTTAAGCTCATATCCGCGCTCTCGAACAAGAAGGACAAGTTCTTTAACCTTAAGAGGGAGGAACTCGAAAATGCTTAAGAAATTTGATTTCAAAATCGTTGAAAAGTTCAAAATATTCATTTGCATAGCTTTGGCGGTCGTTTTGATGGGCGGCGTGTTCATGATAATAAGAGCCGCTTCCGGTTCCAACGTTATGAATTTCGGTATCGACTTTACGGGCGGTGCCGTCATCGACCTTGACCTTTCGACCGAAGCAAGAGACGCAAACGTCAAGTCCGTTATCGAAAAAGAAGTCAAAGCCGTTATCGCAAACCCCGAATACGGTCTCAGAATGGAAGGCGAAATGACCACTTCCGATTCTTCCGACGGTATCACTTTCGAGTGGCGTATCGCCAACCAGTATAAGGGTTCTTCCGTCAATAACGACACGAGCGAAGAGTTCATCAATTTCGTTAAAGTCGATCTTTGCAACGAGATAACCAAAAAGATAGCCGACCTTACCGAAGGCGACGGCGACGCAGGCGTCGAGGCCGATCAGGCTTTCGTGACTGCAAAAGTTACGCTCCCCGATACCGATGAAAAGTACGTTACCGCGTATATCGTCGGTCCGAGCGCCGCGGCAAGCCTTATCTCTAAAGCGGTTATAGCATTACTCGTCGCTATAGTTCTTATGCTCATCTACATCGTTATCAGGTTTACCGCGTCCTCCGCGCTCGCCGCTGTTTGCGCGCTCGTACACGACGTAATGATAATGGTCGCTTTGACGACGGCTTTCAATATCCCCGTCAACTCCACTTTCATCGCCGCAGTCATAACCATCGTCGGTTACTCCATCAACGCCACGATAATCATATTCGACCGCATAAGAGAAGAATTGAAGACTTCGGGCGCCAAGGATAAGACGGATACCGATATAGCCAACCTCGCCGTCAAAGATACGCTCAACAGAACTATTCTTACGACCGTCACCACGCTCGTAATGGTAGTCGTGCTTGCGTTCTTCTCCGTTTCCACGATAAGCGAATTTATCATTCCGATAATCTTCGGCTTGTTGGCGGGCGCTTTCTCGTCGGTACTTTTGGCTCCGTCTTTCTGGGTAGCTTTCAGAAAGATTGCTAAAAAGATCAAAGCAAAAAGAGAGGCAAAAAAAGGTTACGTCGGTAAAACGGCGACCGAAAATGCTGACAAATAATAATTAAAGGTATCGGCGGGCGGGATAATTTTTCCGCCCGCCGAGTGTTTTTTATGATAGTTTCAAGCAATAGCAAAACCGAATACGACGTCAGCAAGATAGAAGAAATAGCCCAAAAATTTGGGCTATTTTCCGAAACTGCGGAAATACTTTATAACCGCGGGATAAAAAGCGACGAAGAGATAAAAGGTTTTCTCAATCCCGGGAAACACAGGTTTTCGGATCCGTATCTTCTTGCCGGCGTCAAAGAGACGGTCGAACGCATAGATATGGCTAAAGAGAGCGGGGAAACCGTCATCGTTTACGGCGATTACGATGCGGACGGCGTTACGGCAACGACCGTTTTGACTTCCGCGCTCGCCGAATACGGTGTGAACGTCATTCCCTTCGTTCCCGAACGTGCCGCAGGCTACGGTTTGAACAATGAAACTATCGACGCTCTCATCGAAGAGCATTTTCCCGACCTTATAATTACCGTCGACTGCGGCATAAGCTGCCGCGATCAGGTGGAATACATCAAAAATCTCGGTGTGGACGTGATAGTTACCGACCATCACGAACTCCCCGATATTCTGCCCGATTGTCTTTGCGTAAACTGCAAATTGCCGTCCGAAAGCAATTTTCCGTGGCTTTGCGGTGCGGGCGTTGCGTTCAAGATAGCTTGCGCTCTTTTAAAAGAAAAGGCGTATAAATATCTCGACCTCGTTGCGATAGCGACGATAGCCGACAGTATGCCGCTCATCGGCGAAAACCGCGATATCGTTTACGAAGGCGTAAAGCTTATCAAAAGCGGCAAGGCGTCCGCTCCCGTCAACGAGCTTATAGCCGTCTGCAACGTTAAGGAAGTTACCGCAACGAGCCTTGCTTTTACCATAGCTCCGCGTATAAACGCCGCCGGCAGAATGGGCGACGCGTCTTCCGCGTTGAAACTTATGCTTGCCAAGGACAAAGAGAGCATCGAAAGGCTTGCGTTAAGGCTCAATTCTTTCAACCAAAGGCGACAGCTCGACTGCGAAACGCTGTATAAAAGCGCTCGCGAAAAGCTCGTCAATCAGGCTTACGATAAAAAGATAGTCGTTTTGCAGGACGATACCTGGAACGGCGGCCTCGTAGGAATAATAGCCGCAAGGCTCGTGGAAGAATTTTCACGCCCCGTTATCCTTTTCGTCAACAACGACGGAAAGTTGCACGGCTCGGCACGTTCCATAGACGCTATCAACATTTACGAGGCGATATCCGCTTGTAAATCTCATCTTATAGATTTCGGCGGGCACGGACAGGCCGCCGGCATAACCATCGCCATCGAGGATTATGAGGGTTTCAGACAGGATATAGAAAAGTACGTCGACGAAAAGTACGACCTTGACTGTTTCAGGCCCGAAAAATATGCCGATATCCTCCTTGACAAGCCCTTCCCGATCAAGCTTGCGAAAGAGATAAATATGCTCGAACCTTTCGGAACGGGCAATAAAAAGCCGCTTTTCGCCATTAAAGCCACGGAGCTTTTCGTAATGCCGATAAAGATAGGCTCGCCGCACTTGTCGCTGCGCAGTAAATATATAGATATGTTGTATTTCAACGCCGCAGCAAAGAAAGACCTTTTGGCCTCGGGCGCGGAAAAGCATATCATTTTCGAGCCGAACGTTTCCGTTTTTAACAGAGAAGAATCGTTAAAAGGTTACGTCAAAGACGTTGAATACATCGTCGATCCTTCCGAAAAGATAGCCCTTGAGGCGTTCAGAGAAAGCCTTCTGACGGCTTTGAACGACAACGACGACTTCCTTTTCGTTTCCGAAAGAATGACGGAAAACCTCGTTTTAGAATTTTCAAATAAGTATTTCGGCACGATATTTGCGTTTTATAACGTGGAAAACGTGGCGCTTTATCCCGAAATAGAAAAGCTCGACCGTTCTTTATTCGAGACGGCCAACAAAAACCTCGTCAACAACGTCGTCATAGGGCCTACCGCTTTGAACGTTACGGGTTACAGGCGGATAATATATCTTGACAGACCGCTTGGCAACGTTCCGTTTTTCGGGCTGAACGAAACTTTTATCAACCGTTCGAGAAGGGCTTATCCTTTCGACAAGCTCATCACCGAAAAGCGCGTTTTCGCAGAAATATTCAAAAAATTGCGCGATAACGAATACTTTAAAGCCGAATCGAGTGCGGAATTTGCCGCAAAATGCCCGCTTGGCTATCACAAAATGCAGATAATATTCGTACTCGAAGTGTTCATCGAACTTGGTATTTTTTACTTCAATAAGGGGAATTTAAGATATAACCCGACCGTAAAGACCAACCTCGAGGCGTCTAAAATTTATACCGAAGTCGAAAAACTCAAGCCGTAAAGATGTTTTTGGGCTGATATTATATTACACGTTTAACGGACGATGATGGGGCTTATACGCCCTGACGTTTTCGGTTTATTATGTTTGAAATCCTTGAACTTATCAAAAAATGTTATCCGCCCGAAGAGGCCGAAGAAATAATCAAAGCGTATTATTTCGCGCAAAAGGCTCACGAAGGGCAAAAACGTGCATCCGGTGAAGATTACTTTATTCATCCCTGTTGCGTAAGTAAGATACTTATCGACCTCGGGCTTGATTATAAGACGATCTGCGCCGCGTTTTTGCATGATACGATAGAGGATACGTCGGTTTCCGAAGGCGATATCCAAAGGGAATTCGGCGACGAAGTTCTGTCGCTCGTTCAGGGCGTTACAAAGCTCGAAAAGATCGAATTCAAATCGCAAAAGGAAGAACAAGCCGAAAATTTCAAAAAAATATTTGTTTCCATGGCGCGCGATATCCGCGTTATTATCATCAAACTCGCCGACAGACTGCACAATATGCGTTCTTTGAACTTCCTGTCGCCGAGCCGTCAGCTTGCAATAGCGCATGAAACTCTCGATATTTACGCTCCGCTTGCCGGAAGGCTCGGTATTTCGCAGATAAAGTGCGAGCTTGAAGACCTGTGCTTAAAATATCTCGATCCCGAAGCGTTCGAGTATCTGAAAGTCAATATCGCCACGGAGCTGAGAGAAAGAAAGAAATTCGTCGATCTCGTCGCGAGCGAAATAAAGATCATTTTGTCGGAATCGGGTATAAAAGGCGAAGTCATCGGAAGGCCCAAACACTTCTATTCCATCTACAAAAAGATGAAATTGAGAGAAAAAACTCTCGATCAGATATACGATCTTTCGGCGGTCAGAGTCATCGTCGAAACGGTCGACGAATGTTACGAAATTTTAGGCAAGATCCATAAAAAATGGGTGCCCGTTCCCGGCAGGATAAAGGATTATATCGCTATGCCGAAGGCGAATATGTACCAAAGCCTTCACACTACGGTCGTCACGTCTTTCGGGCAGTACGTCGAGATACAGATCCGTACTTTCGAGATGCACAAGACCGCCGAATTCGGTATAGCCGCGCACTGGAAATATAAAGAGCAACGGACGGACGAAAACGATTTCGACAAGCGCCTTTCCTGGATAAGAGAGGTGATGGAGTGGCAGAGCGGACTTAATTCGACCGACTTTGTGGAATCTTTAAAGGGCGATATCTATTATCAGGAAGTTCTCGTTTTCACCCCGAAGGGCGAAGTCATCAGCCTTGCGCAGGAATCTACGCCTATCGATTACGCTTACAGGATACACACCGAGGTCGGCAACAAATGCGTCGGCGCTAAAGTAAACGGAAAGATAGTTCCTTTAAGCTATAAGCTGTCGACGGGCGATATCGTCGAGATAATAACCAATAAAAACTCCAAAGGCCCGTCGTGGGACTGGCTCAAAATGGTCGCCACGCCGTCGGCACGCGCGAAGATAAAGCAGTTTTTCAAGCGCAACATGGTCGAGGAGCACGTCAAGATCGGCAAGTCGATGCTTGAAAATCAGGCGAAACTTAAAGGTTACGTCTTCTCGCAACTGCTCACCAACGCCAATTTCGAAAAGGTTTCGGAAAAGCTCAATTTCAACACGGTCGAGGAAATGTACGCAGCCGTCGGTTGCGGCGCGGTAACTCCGCAGCAGGTACTGTATAAGTTTATAGACCTTCATAAAAAGGAAGCTCCGCCACCCGTTTCCAATTATTCCAACAACAACACCATTTCGGGAAGAGCCTCTTCGGGCGACGTGATAATTAAAGGCGTGGACGGACTTCTGATCCGCTTTGCCGGTTGCTGCAACCCCGTTCCGGGCGATAAGATAATAGGCTTCGTTTCAAGAGGGAGAGGCGTTACCGTTCACCGCGCCGACTGTCCGAACATACGAAACGAAGACAAAGAGCGTATTCTTCCCGCCGAATGGACGGGAAAAGCAGGCGAAAACTACGTCGTCAGCTTAAAGATACAGGGCACGGAAAAGGCCCCGCTTATGTATATCGTGTCTTCGGCGTGTTCGGTGTTGGGGCTGTTCTGCATCTCTTTCAACGGCAGGATAGACGCCAAAACAAAGACTTCCGTTGCAGATATGGCGGTAAGGCTCAATAAAAAAGAAGACCTCGAGGCGCTTTTGAAAAAACTGCGTGAGTCCAAAGACATTATCGACGTCTACAGAGCGATAGTATGATAAAGCGCGTTTACACGATGGCTTCCGAAAGCTATTCCAACGTGTATTTTTCGGAAAACGAAAACGGCGACGCGATCATGATAGACTGCGGTTCGAGTGAAAACGATATTGCCGATTTCGTTGCGAAAAATAGGCTTAACGTCAAAGCCGTGTTGCTCACACACGGACACTTCGATCACATCGTTGGTTTGAAATATGCCGATAATCGACTTATAGACGTGTTTATTCACGAATCGGAAGTTCCTATGCTCGCCGACGACGAACTCAATCTGTCCGCATACGTCGGTGAAAAGGTACCGCATATAAAGCGCTTTAAAACGCTTTCGGAAGGGAAATACGATATTTCCGGCTTTAACGTCGAAGTGATATATACGCCCGGGCATACGAAAGGTTCCGTTTGCTATCTTATCGACAAAAAACTGTTTTCGGGCGATACGCTCTTTTACGGAACGTGCGGCAGGTACGATTTTCCTTCATCCGATCCTGCCGAAATGAGTAGATCGCTGAAAAAACTGTTGGCGCTCGACGCCGATCTGCCCGTTTATCCCGGGCACGGGCGCATAACTACCGTTTCAAACGAACGTAAGACTTTCGCTTACCTGATTAACCATCAATGATAACGACCAACCTTGACAACCTTGCCTCGGAAATAGCCGAAGTCGCAAACGAGTTTTCAAAAGAGATCGACCTTACGCTAAACGCCGCATTTAACGGCGATAAAATGAGCGTCGAGGTCGTTTTTGCCGATAAAACCTATAATTACAGCTACGATTTAAAGTATGAGAACGAGCTTGAAAGGAAAAGATACGTTAAAAGGTACGTTAAGCTTTCGGCTTATAAGACGCTTTGCGATCACTACGGCGAAAAAATGCCCTGGGGCGCGCTGACGGGGATAAGACCTACGAAACTCGCGTATCAGCAGGGCGAAAACTGGCGCGACTTTTTCATAAACGATATGCTCGTTTCTGCCGACAAGACGGAACTTGTCGGAAAGATACTTGACGCGCAAAAGCCTTATATGGTAAAAGCGGGCGGCGTGAACGACCTTTTCGTGAGCATACCTTTCTGCCCGACGCGTTGCGCGTATTGCTCGTTTTTGTCGTGCGAAATAGGGCGTGAAAAGCACGTTAACGAATATATAGCCGCACTTATCAATGAGATCGAGGCGGCAAAACGACTCGGTTTGAACTATAGGAGCATATACGTCGGCGGTGGAACGCCCGTGTCTATAGAAACGCCGCTTTTAAAAACCGTTCTCGACGCGCTTTCCGATATAAAGACGCAGGAGTTTACCGTCGAGGCAGGGCGGCCGGACTGCATTACCGAAGAGAAGTTAAAGCTTTTAAAGGATCACGGGGTGACGCGCGTATGCGTCAATCCGCAGACCTTTTCCGACAAAACGCTTTCGGTCATCGGAAGAAAACATTCTGTTAAAGACGTTATCGAAAAGTACGAGCTGACGAAAAGTTTCGGTTTTACGGTCAATATGGACTTGATAGCCGGCCTACCCGAAGAAACGTTTGAGGATTTCAAGTATTCGATAGATAAAGCTATCGAATTATATCCCGAAAACGTTACCGTACATACGCTGTGTCTTAAAAAAGGCTCAAAACTCAAAGAGTCGGTCGAAAGGCTTTCCGCGGGCGAAGTCGATAAAATGGTAGATTACGCTCACGCCGCGCTTTTTTCGGCGGGTTACGTTCCGTATTATCTGTATCGTCAGAAATACATGGCGGGAAACCTCGAAAACACGGGCTACGAGCGTAACGACACGGCTTGCATTTACAATATCGACATAATGGAAGAGATAGGAAGTATCGTTGCCTGCGGTGCTAACGGGGTGTCGAAAAGGGTGTTCGGCGACGAGAACAGGATAGAAAGACTTGCCGCTCCCAAGGACATTTTGACGTACTTAAATAAAATTAATCTGATTATATCGGATAAAAATGAACTTTTTGCTTAAAAATTGTTTACAAACGGCGAAAAGTCTGCTATTATAATAACGTTACTTATTGCTGGGGGTTGAGAATTCTTCGACTCACCGCTCGGTTTTAAGCAAATAAAGTATTCCATAGGAGACTTAAAATGGAGAAAGAAGTAAAGACAAACATTATCGAAAAGTATCAGCTTCACGAAGGCGATACGGGCTCTATCGAAGTTCAGGTAGCTTTGCTCACCGAACGCATCAATCATCTTAACGAGCATCTTGCTTTGAATAAGCACGACAATCATTCCCGCCGCGGCTTGTTGAAAATGGTCGGTCGCAGAAAGGGTTTGCTCGACTATCTCAAAGAAAAGGATATTGAAAAGTACAGAGCATTAATCGCAAGTCTTAACCTCAGAAAGTAAAAAAGAAAAGGGTGTGTTTTTACGCACCTTTTTTTTCGGTCGCTTTTTGCGTCTTATTATCGGTTTTTGTCGTCTTAAGGGCAAAAACGGGGCAATGAAGTCTACGGTGGCGTTCCGCGTCTGCCGTTTTCTATAAAAATCAGAGTCAGGACAAGGAGAAACAATGTTAGAAAATCACAAAATTTTCGAAACCGAGATCGGCGGAAGAAAAGTAACCGTCGACGTCGGCAAGTACGCACAACAAGCTAACGGCTCGTGTATCGTCCGCTGCGGCGAAACGGTCGTTATGGTAAACGCAACTATGAGCGAAACTCCGAGAGAGGGTATGGACTTTTTCCCGCTGTCGGTAGATTACGAAGAAAAGATGTATGCCGTCGGCAAGATCCCCGGCAGCTTCAAACGCCGTGAAGGAAGAGCCAGCGATAAAGCGATATTGACGTCGCGCCTTATAGACAGGCCTATCCGTCCGCTTTTCCCGAAGGGGCTTTTCAACGACGTTACCGTCGTAGCGACGGCGCTTTCGGTAGATCCCGACGTAGCTCCCGAACCTTTCGCGATGCTCGGCAGCTCCATAGCGTTATCTATTTCCGATATACCTTTCGCAGGTCCCACCGGCTCGGTGGTAGTAGGCCTCGTGGACGGTAAGTACGTCATCAACCCCGATCAGAAGCAGCGCGAAGCTTCCACGCTTCATCTTAATCTTTCCGGCACGAAGGACGCCATTATGATGGTCGAAGCCGGCGCGCAGGAGATAGAGGACGAAGAGATGATCGGCGCTATTCTTTTCGGTCACGAAGAGATCAAAAAACAGTGCGCTTTCGTTGAACAAATGGTCGCCGAATGCGGCAAGCCCAAAAGAGAAATGGAGCTTTACCACGTTCTTCCCGAGCTTGACGAAAAGGTCAGGGAATACGCTTCCGAAAAGCTCGACTGGGCGCTCGACACTTTCGATCGTTTTGAACGTCAGGACCGTCAGGACGCCGTCGAAAAAGATTGTATAGCGTATTTCACCGCCGAAGATTACGACGGTTTTGACGGGCTCGGCCTTTCCACGGGCGACGTTATCCGTCAGATAAAAGATTCTTTATACTATATAACCAAAGAAAAGGTACGCGCCAAGATAACCAACCTCGGCGTCCGTCCCGACGGCAGGAGCCTTACGGAGATAAGACCTATCTGGTGCGAACACGGAGTGCTTCCGAGAGTTCACGGCTCGGGCGTATTCACGAGAGGTATGACGCAGGTCATGACCACCTGTACTCTCGGCACCGTCGGCGATATCCAGAAGCTCGAAGGGCTTGACGACGAAGTCGAAAAGCGTTATATGCACCACTACAATATGCCCGGTTACGCTTCCGGCGAGGCCAAACCCATGCGCGGCCCCGGCAGGCGTGAAATAGGTCACGGCGCTTTGGCGGAACGCTCGTTGGAGCCCGTTATCCCGTCGCTCGAAGAGTTCCCGTACAGCATACGTCTCGTGTCCGAAGTATTGTCTTCCAACGGTTCGACCTCGCAGGCTTCCGTCTGCGGCTCGACTCTTGCGCTCATGGACGCAGGCGTTCCCATCAAACGTCCGGTCGCAGGTATTGCAATGGGGCTTATAAAAGACGTTGAAAGCGGAAAAGTTTCCGTTATGAGCGATATTCAGGGGCTTGAAGATTTCCTCGGCGATATGGACTTTAAGGTCGCGGGTACTGTAAACGGTATCACCGCCATTCAGATGGATATCAAGATCAAAGGTATCGACGAACACATTCTCCGTCAGGCTATAAAGCAGGCGAACGAAGGCAGACATTTTATTTTAAATAAGATGCTCGAAGTTCTTCCCGAACCCAATAAAGAGCTTTCCAAATACGCTCCCAAGATCATTACCTTCTCCATCAATCCCGATAAGATCAAAGACGTTATCGGCAGCGGCGGAAAGACCATCAATAAGATCATCGACGAAACGGGCGCCAAGATCGACATTATGGACGACGGCAGCGTGTTCATCGCTTCTTACGAAGAGACTATCGAACCGGCGGAAAGGGCGAAAGCCATCATTATGTCCATCGCGAGAGATCTCGAAGTCGGCGATATGTTCATTTCGACGGTCGCGCGTATCCTTCCCAAAGTCGGCGCGTTCTGCGAGCTGACTCCCGGTCACGACGGTATGATACACATTTCCAAGCTCGGCCAGACCAAGAAGGTCGATTCCGTTGAAGACGTTCTTTCTATCGGCGATCAGGTCAAAGTCGAGATAATCAAGATAGGCGAGAAAGGCATAGACCTTAAGCTTTTGGAAAAATTGAGCTGAAATAACTTCGGCTGATTTCTATTCAAATTTTAAACCGCTCGAAAACGCTTTATCAGGCGCATTTGAGCGGTTTTTTGCACTTTTAATCAATATATTTCGATAAAAATGTGACAATAATTTAAAACAATTCTGTTGACAAATCTTAAAAAATCATTTATAGTATTATTGTAATAATTAATCTGAAGTAGGAGGGAAAAAACGTGGTAAAATTATTTAAACGATTTTTTGTCGCGGTTATAATTGTTTCGTTGCTCTTTTCCGCCTGCGGTTGTTCGTATTCCGATAATACGTTCAGAAAGAATGTTAAGGAAAAGTATTCGCTTGTAATACCGGATACTTGCAGATGTGTTTACGCAAACACCGATACCTGGGGCGGGTTTCCATCCGTTGACGGTATATCGTATTATATTTACGAAGTAGGGGACAGTACAGATGATTTTTTCTCATTATTTAACACCGAAGCCGATGAATTTTATGTGAAATGTTTTAATATATGGAAAGACTCAATGAATGGATTGCTAAAGCATATAACCGGTGAAGAGAACGTCGTTTCAGGTGATCGTTTGCCTGATTATTCCGAACAATACTTGTGGTGTTTCAGAGGCGTTAAAGGGTGGAACAGTTCTGAAAACTGCTATGATGTGGGCGAGACGTTTGACGATATTTACGATTACTACAAGCAAGTATATTTTACTTATATCCCGAAAAATGGCAAAATGTTTGCTATGCATGTCGTCAACTATCGTTTAAATGAAGATATAGTTAACAATTATTAATTTTTTTGTTAGATTAATTTTTAGGAGTAATTTTATGTGTCATTTAAAAAATAACAAAATTTTGTTTTATTCCCTTAATATAATTATTTCCTTTATTATAATTGTATTACAATTTAATGCATTGAAAAATAATTGTAAAGAAAATGTATTGGCTGAAGAAAGTGTTTCAAGAGAAGATCAATTTATTAATTATGTGTTAAATGATTTCGATAACATAAGCGTTATGGAATGAACGTTTATTACAATACAATTTAAGCAATATCATATTTTAACGGTGCGCCTTTTTAAAGGCGCGTTTTTTTAACGTTTTTATACGTCGAACAAAAAATTTTCACCCGATTTTCAAAATTTTCTCGGATTTTCAAAATGTCCTTGCAATAAATAAAAAGGTATGCTATAATATATAATACTATATATAAATATTTTGTTATAAACTGCTTTAATTAAGTTAGTTTCGGTATATTTTTATGGAAAACAACGAGATGACCGCCGCAGTAGGCGGTGAACAAAACGTGAGAACTCTGCCGGTATTCGTTTTGCGCGGCAGGGTTATGCTGCCTAATATCAGCTCTCAATTCGATGTCGGAAGGACTATGTCTCTGCTTGCGGTAAGAAAAGCGGTGACGGACAATTCCGAACTTTTCGTCGTTACGCAGAAAAACTCTCTCGACGAAACTCCCACGCCCGACAGGTTCTATTCGGTAGGCGTTATCTGCCGCATGGTCAAGATAAACAATATTACCGATAAGAGTATCAGGATACAATTAAGCGGCGTAAGCCGTGCGAGGATAAAGGACGTAAACCTTGTGGACGGTTACTACGAGGCGACCGTTGAGGACCTTCCGTTTTCGGAGAACGCGCCCGTCGAATCGCGTGCGTACTTCTCGTTTTTGCGTGAAAAATTCAAGGATTACGTTAAAGCCAATCGGAATTTCCCGAAAGATCTTTCCGACGCTTTGTCGGGGCTTGAAGACGTCAACGAGTTCGTCAATATCTTAACTTTCAATCTCAATATCGACGAGGCAAAAAAGCAGGAGATATTGGAGCTTTCCGTGACCACCGAAAGGGTGGAGAGCCTTTCCCGCATTCTTAGCTCATTAAACGACAACGTGGAGCTTGAAAGAAAGATCTCCGAAAGGGTGAAAGCCAGCGTCGACAAAGGTCAGAAAGAATATTACCTTCGCGAGCGGCTCAAAGCCATTCACGAAGAGCTTGGCGACGATTCCGCCGAAACGGAAAACCTGCGCGCGCAGATACTCGAAAAGCACATGCCCGCCGAGGACGAAGAAAAGGTCTTGAAAGAACTTGACAGAATGTCGAGAATGAATTCTTCGTCGCCCGACTATACCGTTTTGAGAACTTATATCGACTGGATACTCGATCTGCCGTTCAACAAGGCGTCCGAGGACAGAAAAAACCTTAACGAGGCGGTCGATATCCTCAACGAAGATCATTTCGGGCTTGAAAAAGTCAAAGAAAGGATCGTCGAATACCTTGCCGTTATGAAACTTACGGGCAAAGTCGGCGGTTCGATAATCTGTCTCGTAGGGCCTCCGGGCGTCGGTAAGACTTCGGTCGCGACCTCGATCGCGCGTGCGCTCGACAGAAGGTTTACGAGAATGAGCCTCGGCGGCGTCAAGGACGAAGCGGAGATAAGAGGGCACAGAAAGACTTACATCGGCGCTATGCCCGGGCGTATCATATACGGCTTGAAAGACGCAAAAGTCAATAATCCCGTGTTCCTTCTCGACGAGATAGACAAGCTTTCGTCCGACCTTCGCGGCGATCCCGCAAGCGCTTTGTTGGAAGTTCTCGATCCCGAGCAGAACAAGACTTTCCGCGACAGATATATCGAGATACCTTTCGATCTCAGCAACGTTTTATTCATCACGACGGCTAACTCTCTCGAAACCATTCCGACGCCCTTACTTGACAGAATGGAAGTCATCTCTTTAGACGGCTACACCATCGAAGAAAAGGTCGAGATAGCTACGCGCTACCTTATCCCGAAGAGAATGAAACTCAACGGACTTCCCGACGATAAGGTGGAATTTACCGAGGGCGCTATCGAAAAAGTCGTAAAAGGCTATACGCTCGAGGCGGGCGTAAGAAATCTCGAACGTAAACTCGACGAGATAATAAGAAAGATAGCTACGAAACTTGCAAGGTCCGGCAGGCTCAAAAAACAGAAGATAACCGAAGCCAACGTTTCGGAGTATCTCGGCACCGAGCGTTTCGGCGAGAGCGATCGCTTGAAAAACGACGAAGTGGGCGCCGCTAACGGACTTGCCTGGACGCAGTACGGCGGCACCACGCTTACGATAGAAGTCGTCAAGATAAAAGGCGGCAAGGGCAACGTTCAGCTTACCGGTAAACTCGGCGACGTAATGAAGGAAAGCGCTTTGGCCACGCTTAGCTTTATCAAGGCTCATGCCGAAGTGTTCGGTATAGACCTCGAAACGTTTGCCGACGTCGATCTGCACGTCCACGTTCCCGAAGGCGCCACGCCCAAAGACGGCCCGTCCGCGGGTATAACTTTGGCTACGGCTATGCTGTCCTGTCTTACGGGCAGAAAAGTCAGGAGCGATATCGCCATGACGGGCGAGATAACTCTTCGCGGTAAAGTGCTTCCCATCGGCGGATTGAAGGAAAAATCCCTCGCCGCGTACAGAAAAGGCATCACCGAACTTATAATCCCTGCGGAGAACGTCAAAGATATAGAAGATATCCCCGAAAACGTCAGAAAAGAGCTTAAGTTCCACCCCGTCAAAGAGGCGTGGGAAGTCTTCGAGTTGGCGTTGAGAAAATAAAACGACCGAAAACGCCTAAAAAGTCGTTTTACGGTAATTTTGGCGGAAGGATATGGCAAATTATAACGCACAATTTATAAGGTCCGCCGCCGACGAGAGCGGTTTTATAACGAGCGATAAGCCGATGATCTGCGTGAGCGGAAAATCGAACGTTGGTAAAAGCTCGTTTATAAATATGCTCGCAAACAGGAAAAAGCTTGCAAAAACTTCAAATACTCCGGGAAGAACGCGGCTCGTAAACTACTTCGACTTCGGCGATTTTATCCTTGCCGACCTTCCGGGGTACGGCTACGCGCAGGTTTCCAAAACAGAAAAGGAGCGCTGGGGAAAGACTCTCGAAAGGTTTTTCGAGGTGGCTCCCATTTGTCTTGTGATAGCGCTCGTCGATATCCGTCACGATCCGACGGATGACGACAAGACGATGATAAAGTATCTGTACGCCAAAAGGCTTCCTTTCATTCTCGTTGCGACGAAATCGGATAAGCTTCCCAAAACCAAAATAAAACCGCAGGCTGCGACGGTGGCTTCAAAGCTCGGTCTTTCCGCGGGGGACGTGATAGCTTTGTCGTCGATGAGCGGCGCGGGCAGGGAATCGGTCGAAAAGGAAATAGAAAAAGCCGTAAATATTTTTAACACGAAGGATTCGGATCAGGGTATTACCGATGAAAATGGATGAATTTAACAGGATCAAACTTAAAAGTCTGTATAACACGCGCGATCTCGGCGGTATGCCCGCCGAAAACGGCACGGTCATAAAAGAAGGTCTGTTATATAGGAGCGGAAGATTGCATAAGCTCCCTAAAAGCACGGCGAAAACGCTTTCCGATCTCGGCATAAAGACCATTATCGATTTCAGGACGGACGTTGAACGCAACGAAAAACCCGACACCGTTATCAAAGGGGTAAATTATATCAATTGCCCGCTCGTTTGTACGGCTACGCCCGGTATCACTTATCAGGAAAAGATAAGGCATACTTTTAAGGAAGAGGGCAAGATCCTTTACGAAACTTACGGTACCGCCGACAATTATATGATCCAGATGTACCGCAATATGGTGACCGATCTCGAGTCGGTAAAAGCACTTAAAAAGTTTTTCAATATAATTCTAACCGTCGACGGCGGCGTCCTATTCCATTGCAGCAGCGGTAAGGACCGCGTCGGGGTGTGTTCGGCGATACTCGAACACCTTCTCGGAGTCAACGAAGAGCTTATTTTGAAAGATTACGCCGTTTCCGCCGTCTTCTGGCGCAGAAAGTATTTCTGGTACAAGGTCGGCATAGCTTTGGCTCCCGCAACTTTGAAGTTCAAAAAGATAATTTTGTGCATTATGAAGACCAAAAAGCTTTATATCGAAAAGACGATGGAATACCTCGAAGAAACTTACGGCGGGATAAAAGAGTATTGCAAAAAAGTGCTGTCTTTGACCGACGACGATCTAAACGCTTTAAAGACTCGGTTTTTGGAAAAAAGAGCACACTGATAAAAAATTACGGCGGAACGCTTAAAAACGAGCATTCCGCCGCTTTTTTTATATGCCGTGATATCGCGTTATCCGTTAAGACGTCACGGTCGTCGTTTGGCGTTGATTGCCGCTTAAACACCCTAAAGATAGCGTCGTGGTCGATAACAAAGCAAGCAGTATAAATAGCTGCGTAGTCGTTATCGTGCCGTTATAAGTTAAAAGTAACATCAGCGCTGCAAGAGTTATTTCCGTTGCCGACATATAGTGCTCCTTTTGTAATAATCTATGCTAAAGTTAGTCGATAAATGCCACTTTTGTCGTTATTTTACGGCTTGATCTTGCCGCTTTTTGGCGCTGATCTTATTTTAAAACGGGTTTTCGACAGGGTTTTACAGTTATAGCCTTTAAACGACGATATTTTAAATATGCATATATTGACAAGTGATGAAAACGTATTCTATAATTTTAGCGTAACTTACGCCGAAAGGCAGTGACGGTGTAAAAATCAAACGCGAGGTTATATTATGGACGTTTTGCTGCTCGATAAAAGGACTCAATCGCTCGTAGTCGATTACGTTCCCACCGATGATATGCTGTTCGATCTCGTTAAATTCTTTTCCATCTTTTCTGACGTGACGCGGCTTAAAATGCTTTCCGCACTCGCCATATCCGAAATGTGTGTGAACGATATTTCGGCAGTTTTAAGAATAAATCAAACGACTGTCAGCCACCAGTTGCGGCTATTAAAAAACCTCGGAGCGGTGCGCCGGCGTCGGCAAGGGAAAGTCATTTTCTATTCCTTGAAAAACGAACTCATCAACGACGTATTGTTAAAAGGCGTCGAATTTTTGGGGTATTGAACAGACCTTAAAAAACGGATTTTGCGAAATTTTGACCTGTTAAAATAGAGTTTATATGCCGTAATTTTAATAAAAATCGGGGCTTTCCGTGATAGTTTACGGAAAGCCCCTTGCTATGTAGGATAATTATTTGCCGCAGCCGCAGCCGAAACCGAAGCCGCCGCGTTCGGGTTCCCTTTCGTTCCCGCAACCGCACAAAAGAATGAGCAGTAAGATGGGGATAAGAGCTTTGCAGGAACAGAGCTTATTGATGATATCGGTTATACATCCGCAACCGCCGCAGCACACCACGAGCAAGATGATAAGCAGATACAGATAGTAATTATTGCCTGTAAGCATATTGAACAAGTTTTTTTACCTCCGTTTAGATTACGGCACTTCGCCGTCAATATATAATACGAAAACGCGGGCGAATTTGTTACTTGATATTTTTTTCGGTAAGTATTAAATCACTTGCCATTTGACGTTAAATATTATAAAATGATAATATATAATACAACAGATATCCCTAACCGTGGAATCTGATTGGAGGTAAAAATGAATAAACGTTCGGTTGCGAGAGACGTTGCGTTTCTCGGAGTGATGCTTGCGCTCGTATTCGTGTTCTTGCTTGTGGAAACCTTCCTTTTCAGCGCATTATTGGGCAATTTTACGCCCGCCGCGCTTACGCTTCCGCTTGCGATAGCCGTTTCCGTCACGGGCGACAAGCGTAACATGTTTATCGGAGGAACGCTGCTTGGCTTTTCTTCGTTCCTTCTTGCGATTCTGATCGCAAACCCCATCTTTTTGAATCCGCTCGTCTCGATCGCACCGCGCTTTTTTATCGGGATAGCAGCGTATTTCGTCTGTCTTTTATTTAAAAAACTCTTTAAAAACGCCAAAAGCGGCTTTTTGAGAAACGTTCTTCCGTATTCCGTTGCCGGCGTGGCGGGCGTACTTACCAACACCGTGCTCGTCGTAACGATGCTT
Source organism: Clostridia bacterium (assembly GCA_017616695.1). Classification (GTDB taxonomy): domain Bacteria; phylum Bacillota; class Clostridia; order Christensenellales; family Borkfalkiaceae; genus UBA4636. The sequence continues at coordinate 24,904 of JAFZXN010000008.1, forward strand.
TGGATTTTTACGAGTTCGTCTTTGGCGGAAGTCATCGCTACGATATTGTTGGTAAACTTCGTTGCGGAGATTATTTCCGCGGCGGTACTCGTTCCCGTAATATCGAGAGTTATCCGCAATATCTACGGAGTAGGTTATCACGAAAAATCCGATAGCTTTGAAGTTGCGGACGAAAAAGGCGAAACCGATATAGAAAACAGGTAAATAATATGATTTTCGTTATAGATATAGGCAACACCAACATAAAATACGGCGTTTTTGCGGGCGAAAAGCTCGTGGCGTCTTTCCGCGTCGTTTCCAAGAAAAATTCGACCGCGGACGAGTACGGCATCGTCGTAAGGGATCTATTGAATAACGCCGGCATATCCAAAGCCGATATCGAAGGCGTTATTATTTCGTCGGTCATTCCGCAACTCAATTACACCATTGAGCATATGTGCGAACAATACCTCGGAATAAAACCGCTTATGGTAGGCCCGGGGATAAGGACGGGGCTCAATTTAAAAGTCGACAATCCCCGAGAAATGGGCGCGGACAGAATAGTAAACAGCGTAGCCGCGTATAAAAAGTACGGCGGCGAAAAGCCCGTTATCTGCATAGACTTCGGCACTGCGACGACTTTCAACGTCATAACCGAAAACGGCGAGTTCGTGGGCGGAGTCATCTCTCCCGGGATAAAAGGCTCGCTCGACTCTCTCGTCAACGGCACGGCAAAACTTCCCAATATCGAGCTGAAACTGCCTAAAAAGATAATCGCCAAAGACACGATAACCAATATGCAGGCGGGATTATTATACGGCTTTGCGGGGCTGGTGGGGAATATAGTCGAAAAGACTAAAAAAGAACTCGGGCGCGACGCCTTCGTCGTGGTGACGGGCGGGCTTTCCGAAACGATAGCTTCGGAAGTTCCTTCCATCGACGTTATCGACAGGACTTTGACGCTCGAAGGGCTCAGGATATTATACGAAATGAATTTATAAGAAGGTCGTTATGAGTAAAGCGGTTTCGATAGGAAACGTCGTCATAGGAGGCGGAAATAAGGTTGCCATACAAACTATGTGTGACATAAAAACTTCCAAAATCGACGATATTATCAAAGAAATTGAAAACGTTTACGATTTGGGGTGCGATATAGTCAGGCTGTCCGTTAAAGACGCCGAAGACGCCGCCGCGCTTAAAGATATCAGGAAAAGATCGCCCGTTCCGATCGTTGCCGACATACATTTCGATTACCGTTTGGCGCTTGCCGCCATCGACGCCGGCGTCGATAAAATAAGGATAAATCCCGGCAACATCGGCTCCGAAGACAAGGTAAAAGAAGTCGCCGTCGCGTTAAAAAGAACGGGCATTGCGGTAAGAGTCGGCAGCAACAGCGGCAGCATCGAAAAGGATTTTTTGCAAAAGTTCGGAAAAAGCGAGATATCCCTTGCCGAAAGCGCGTTGAAAAACGTTGCGATACTTGAAAAGTACGGCGTAAATAATATCGTCGTTTCGGCAAAGGCGTCGAGCGTTCCTTTGACCGTAGCCACCTATCGCTACCTTGCAAAAAAGACCGATTATCCTCTTCACCTCGGCGTTACCGAGGCAGGCTCAAAAGATAACGGCATAGTAAAAAACAGCGTCGGTATCGGCAGCTTATTGCTCGACGGCATAGGCGACACCATTCGCGTTTCCCTGACCGCGCCGATAACCGAAGAAGTAATCGCCGCAAAAAGGATATTGCGTAGCGTTGGGCTCGATAATAACTACGCCGAAATAATCTCCTGTCCGACGTGCGGCAGGACGGCTTACGATATGAAAGGGCTTTTATCTCTCGTCGAAAGGGCGACGGCAAAAGTCACAAAACCCGTAAAGATAGCCGTTATGGGTTGCGTCGTCAACGGTCCGGGCGAGGCCGGCGATTGCGATCTCGGTATAGCGGGCGGCGACGGGAAATGCGTCATCTTCAAAAAGGGCAAAGTTTATATCACCGCGCCCGAAGACGAGGCGAAAGAACTGTTTTTAAAGGAAATTGACAAACTGATTAATGGATAATATACTTGCCGAAAAACTTAACGGGCTCATACCCGAAGGTCGGATACGTTTAAGGACCGCCGTTTTATCGAAAAAGGACAGGTCGCTGACCGCATATTTCAACAGTTCCGCCGCGGTAAGTACGGCGATCTCGGAAGAAATGGCGGCTACGATAAAGTCTTTTATGCCGGCGGGCGTTTGCAGCGTTAAAGTCGACGTCACGAAGATAGTCGCATTAAAAGAATTCGTCGTGCCGAAGGTGTTGCGCTTTTTCAACGAAAAGCATAAAATAGTCTGTTCTTCCGTAAAAGAGGGCGACGTCAACGTTACCGTGGACGGCTTTTTCGTCAAAACGGAGCTGTCTTTGGAAAGCTCGGTCTTTTCGTTCTGCAACGAAAAAAACGTCGGAAACGAACTTAAAGCTTACCTCGAAGACAGTTTCGTCGAGGATTTTACCGTACTTTTTTACGATCGCGGCGCGACCGTTGCCGACGCGGAATCTTTAAAATACGTTCCCGACGAAAGGGAAACGCAGATGACTTTAAGAAGAAAGCTCAAAGTCGACGAAGTGACCAAGTATTTCGACGACGACAGGACGGATACCGCGACTTATATAGCCGATACAGACGGTTTTCTCGGTGAAGTATATCTTGCGGGAAAGATAGTTTCCATTCGCGAGCAGACCACCAAAAACGACAAACCGTTTTTCAAGATAGATATTTCCGACCGAACTGGCGTAGCGACGGGAACGGTGTTCCCGACCAAAGACAAACTCCCGAAAATGCGTAAGCTGTCGGAGGGCGTCGGCATAATAATAAGGGGCGAATACGAGATGCGCGGTGAATATCGGAATTTGCGCATAAACAGCATAAATTTATGCGTTTTTCCCGATAATTTCGTTCCGCAGCCGAGGCCTAAAAAGCCGGTTCCCGAAAACTATTATCTCGTCAGACCGCAGCCGCTCGTTATCGAAAAGCAGGAAAGCTTTCTCGACGTCAAAAAAGTCCCCGACGCGTTTATCGGAAGGACGTTCGTCGTCTTCGACTTCGAGACAACGGGCACCGATTTCGACGACAAGATAACCGAAATAGGCGCCGTCAAAGTGGTCGACGGCAAGCCCACGGAATATTTCAGCACGCTGATAAATCCCAAAAAGCATATCCCGCAAGATGTCGTTGCGATAACGGGAATAGACGATACGACGGTCGCCGACGCGCCGTATTTCGAGGAAGTCTGCCCCGATTTTTATAAATTCTGCCACGACTCCACTCTGGTCGCTCATAACATAGAGTTCGACTCCCGCTTTTTGAAAAATCAGTCCGCCCCGCTTGACTACGTTTTCGACAATCCGCAGATGGATACTTTAGCTCTTGCCCGCGAATGTATTTACGGAGTGGCGAACTATAAATTAAACACTTTGTGCGATAAATTCGGTATAGTTTTCCGTCACCACAGAGCTTTTGCCGACGCGCTTGCCACGGCGGAACTGTTCATCGAGATCATAAGGATAAGAGGATCGCTCCCGTTCTGACGTTCAAAAATAACGTAATTTTGGCCGAAGGGTACCGTTTTTTCAAAGTTTTTCGTGCAAAAAATGGCGACGAAAGCTTAAAAACAGTTGCAAATGTATATTTTATATGTTAAAATATATATGCTTGAATAGAATTTACTTTTATGAGAGTGGCCTTCCACTCTCAAATTTTTATGTGTTAAGCGGTAGTCGCGTTATAGGAGGTGTGTCCCGTGAAGGTAAAGACCAATGCCGAAATATTCGATTTTCTGCTCGGCTACGCCGAAAAGGCGGGCGTCGAACTCGTTGACGTCGAATTCAAACAGGGCGCAAACCCCGAATTGAACGTATATATCGACACGGAAGACGGCGTCGATCTCGACACTTTGGAAGTTTTTCACAACATGATAAACGATCCGCTCGACGAACTCGATCCGACTTTCGGCGCGTCCTATACGCTCAACGTATCAAGCCCCGGGCTCGACAGGCCTTTTAAGACCGATCGCGACTTTGAAAGAAACCTCGGGCTCGACGTGGAGTTGAAACTTTACGCTCCGAGACAGGGCAAAAAGTTTTTTGAGGGCGTTCTCGTCGGTTACGACGGCAACACCGTTACCTTGCTTATAGACGAAAAGGAAGTAAAGTTCGAGCTTAACAAAGTCGCTCGCATAAATCAGGCGATAAAGTTCGATTGAGCGACGACGCTTTCGTTTTGTCGGCGTAAAAAAAAACAACGCGCAAAACGGGCGGCGTAAAGCGATATAAGCGTCTGAATAAACAAAAATTCAAGCAATTTAAAGGATTTTTATCGCGGCGTTTGCCGCAATGGAGGAAATATGAGCAAAGAAGATTTCTTCAGCGCTATAGAAGATCTCGAAGAGGAAAGAGGTATATCTGCGGATTCTTTGATAGAAACGTTGGAAAACGCACTCGTATCGGCTTATCGTAAAAACACGGGCGATCAGGTCGCCAACGTGAAAATACGCCTTAACCCCGAAAAGGGCACGGTCAAATATTACGTCGTCAAAAAGATAGTTGCCGAAGTTACCGATCCTTCTTCGGAAATATCGCTCGAAGAGGCGCGCACCCACAAGAAATCGTACAAAGAAGGCGATGATTTCGAGCTTGAATTCGTGCCTTTGAAATTCGGCAGGATAGCCGCGCAAACGGCTAAACAGGTCATCATGCAGAAACTTCGCGAGGCCGAGAGGGACAGCACTCTCGCCGAATTCGAGAGCAAGGAAAACGATATCCAGAACTGCATCATTCGTCGTATCGACGGCGGCAGCGTTTACGTTGAGATCGGCAGCGGTCAGATAGAGGGCGTAATGCTCCCGCAGGATCAGGTGCCGACCGAAAGATACAACGTCAACGACAAAATAATCGTTTACGTCAAAAAGATAAGAAATAACGGCAAAAACGCGCAGATACTCGTATCGAGGACTTCCGCGGGGCTCGTAAGGCGCCTTTTTGAAAACGAAGTGCCCGAAATAAAGCAGGGCATCGTGGAAATAAAGGCAATTTCACGCGAACCCGGACAGAGAACGAAAATAGCCATTTATAGTTCCGATCCCAACGTCGATCCCGTCGGCGCTTGCGTAGGTATGCGCGGCGTAAGGGTGAACGCCATAGTTTCCGAGCTCAACGGCGAAAAGATAGATATAATCCTTTGGAGCGAAGATCCCCTCGAATTCATCTCGAAGGCGTTATCTCCCGCCAAGGTGCTTAAAGTTACGGCTATCGAAGGCGAAAAGGTCGCGAAAGTTATCGTTCCCGACGACAAATTGTCGCTCGCCATCGGCAGAGACGGACAGAACGCCCGTCTTGCGGCAAGGCTCACCGGTTGGAAGATAGACGTCAAGAGCGAATCCAAAGCCGCCGCCGAGGCCGCCGCGGCCGAAATTGCGGAGTAACGTCAGATGAAAGACGTTTTGTCGTCGTTAAGCGTTAAGGAAAAACATATCCCTTTAAGAATGTGCGTCGCGTGCCGCGAGCGTAAGGAAAAGAAAGAACTTATCAAGATAATAAGAACGCCCGACGGTTTTTCGGTAGCGAAGTCTAATGAGGCGGGGCGCGGCGCGTACGTCTGCAAGAACGCCGATTGCGTCGCCAAAGCCGTGAAAAAACGCCTTTTCGACAAGAGCTTTAAAGAAAGACTACCCGACGGGCTGTACGAAGAGTTGGTCGAAAAGACGAAAAACGACCGATAACTTTGCAGACTGAAAGCCTATAGAACGACGTTTGCCGCGAACGATCGTGCAAACGATAATTGCGGATCGGAGTATTTATGCCCGAAAAAGTCATTTCATATCTCGGTTTTGCCATGCGTGCGAGAAAATTGCGGTTGGGCGTCAACGCCATAGCCGCCGAAAAAAAGAGGATCTATCTTCTTATTCTGTGCGCCACGGCATCCGAAAACACTAAAAAGGACGCCTTATCCATGGCGGCGAAACTTCACGCGAAACTCGTCGTGTCGAATTTTTATCGGGTGGAAGACGTAGTAAACAAAGAGAACTGCAAGTTGATTGCCGTGCTTGACAGAGAATTATCAAAGGCAATATTAACCAATCTGAACGAACATTTCGTCATTGCGGAGGCAGAGAATTAATGGAAAACAAAGAGATTTCAAGCATCAGGACAGTAAACGGCGCCATATCCGCCGGCGGTCTCGTGCAGGAGCTATTAAAAAAGGTAAGAAAGTCCCGTCAGGAAATGAACGAGACTACCAAAAAGCTTGCCGAAAAAGAGACGCTCATCAAAAAACTTCGTGAAGAAGAAAAGGCGAGAAAAGAGGCCGAAGAAAGAGCTTTGAAGGAGGCTGAAGAAAAGGCCGCCGAAACAGAAGCCGCTCGTTTGGAAACAGATAAACCTGTGCCGGAAGAAATCGACAACGCCTCCGTGCCGCAGGCCGACGCCGCTAAAAGCGCGGTCAATACTGCGGAAACACCTACATCTACGGAGCCGACCGCTGTCGGCGACGCGAGCGCCGCAGCCGGAACGGATAGATCGGATGCCGCTACAAAAGCGCAAGAGCCGGAAAAGAAGAGACCTTCGGTCGTCGTTTCCGCCGATTACAGACCGCCGCGTCAGAAAGAATATATCCCCACCGACAGAGCCCGTCCGCAAAGGGCAGGGGCGCAGGGCGCTCGTCCTCAATACGGCGCGGGCGCCGCTACCGGTATGAGGCCCACTCAAAGACCTGATTCCGTTACGGGCGTCGGTTTTAACAAAGGGCCTAAAGCGGGCGTAAAACCGCAGGAAGTGGCTTTCGTTCCCAAGGACGCGCCCAAGAGCGGTTTCAAGAAAAAGCAAGACGGCAGAGTATTCGACGACAAGCGCGCCATCAACAAAAAGTCGGCGATGAAAGGTCAGGTGTCGATAGACGATTTCGACGAGAACAAGACCGGTTACAGAAAACTCCGCACAAAAAAGACCAAGCAGGAAAAAGCCGATCAAAGGATAAAGATCGAACACGCGATCATATCCAAAGACGTTATCCCGCTCAAAGAATTGAGCGAAAAACTCGGCATTTCCGCAGTGGAAATATCGAAAATACTCTTTAAAGAAGGCATTATTAAGACCATCAACGATTCCGTCGACTACGATACGGCGGCTTACGTTGCGGACGGGCTTGGGATAACTCTCGAGCTCAAAATGGAAAAGACCGCCGAAGAAGTCCTTACCGAAGGCTTCGACGTTTCCGCCGACAAGGACGAAGACCTCGTTTCCCGTCCTCCCGTCGTTACCGTTATGGGGCACGTCGACCACGGTAAAACGTCGCTTCTCGACTACATTCGTTCGTCGCACGTTACCGAAGGCGAAGCGGGCGGCATAACGCAGCATATCGGCGCGTACTCGGTAGTTACCCACGGCAAGTCGATAACCTTTATCGATACCCCGGGCCACGCCGCGTTCACCTCGATGCGTCAAAGGGGCGCGCAGGTCACCGATATCGCTATTATTGTCATCGCCGCCGACGACGGTATAATGCCGCAGACGGTCGAAGCCATAAACCACGCGAAAGCGGCGGGCGTTTCGATAGTCATCGCCGCGAACAAGATAGATAAACCGCATGCAAATCTCGACAGAGTGCGTCAGCAGCTTTCCGAGCGCGATATCCTCGTCGAAGATTGGGGCGGCGATATCATTATGGTACCCGTTTCCGCAAAGACGGGCGAGGGCGTGGATAAACTTCTCGACACCATCTTGCTCGTTGCCGAGATGCAGGAGCTTAAAGCCAACCCGAACAGAAAGGCAAAAGGCGCTGTCCTTGAAGCCAAGCTCGATAAAGGCAAAGGCCCCGTTGCGTCCATTATCGTTCAGAACGGTACTTTGAAAACGGGCGATTTCGTCGTCGCGGGAACTTCCGCGGGTAAAGTCAGGGCTATGTTCGACGATAAGGGCAGAATGGTCAAAGAGGCCGGCCCTTCGGTCGCCGTTTCCGTGATAGGTCTTGAAGAAGTACCCAACGCGGGCGACGTTATTTTCGCCGTCGAAGAAGAGAAATTGAGTAAATCGGTCGCCGCCGAAAGAAAGAACAGAGAACGTGAAGAGATGATCCGCCGCAACGAAAAGGTAACGCTCGACGAATTGTTCTCCAAGATCGACAGCGGCGCTCTCAATACCATAAATATTATTATAAAAGCCGACGTTCAAGGCTCGGTCGAGGCCGTTAAGCAGTCGCTTACCGAGCTTTCCACGCCCGAAGTCAAGGTCAACGTCATTCACGCGGCGGTCGGCGCCATCAACGAAACGGACGTTATGCTTGCCGACTCGTCCAATTCGATAATAATCGGTTTCAACGTCAGACCTGACGCAAAGGCAAAACAGGTCGCCGAAAGAACGAAGACCGATATCAAGCTTTACAGGATCATTTACGAGGCTATCGACGATATAAAGAACGCTATGAAAGGTATGCTCGCCCCGAAATTCGAGGACGTATATCTCGGAAAAGCCGAAGTCCGCGAAACGTTCAAAATTACGGGCGTCGGTACGGTCGCGGGTTGCTACGTTACCGACGGCAAGCTTCAAAGAAGCGCAAAACTTCGTATCTATCGCGACGACGTTATGATCTGCGAGGGGAACGTTCAGCAGTTGAAGCGCTTTAAAGACGACGTTAAGGAAGTAGCTCAAGGCTTTGAATGCGGCGTTGCCATCGAAGGCTTTAACGATATCAGGATCGGCGACTTCATCGAGTGTTATCTCACCGAGGAAGTAAAGGCGTAAAATGAAGGAAAAAAGAGAAAAACGCTTGGAGAGCGAATTTCGTAAACTTATTTACGAAATACTCACCACGAAAATAAAAAATTACGATATTACCGAGATGTTTTCGGTAACTTCGGTCACGGTTACGAGCGATCTCGAAGAAGCGGACGTGTACGTCAGCGTGTTTTCCGCAGACAAGGCAAAGGAACAGAAGACTTTCGACGCTATCGTTTCTTCGGCTCCCGAAGTAAGAAAGCATCTTGCGAAATGTATGCGAATAAGGACCGTGCCCAAAATAAAGTTTTGTAAAGACGGCTCTGCCGAGTACGGTGCAAGGATAGATAAGATAATAAGCACGTTTACCTACGCAAACGACGGCCCGTCCGATCGATCAGATGAGACTTGACGAAATTGCAAACTTAATAAAAAAGCTTGAAAGCGCATTGATATTCTGCCACATCAACCCTGACGGAGACACTTTATCGTGCGCTTTTTCTTTGAAATACGCGTTTGAAATAATGGGCAAGAAGGCCGACGTGGTGGTTTCGGACGGCGTTCCGAGAAAGTACGCAGCGCTGGGGCTTTTTAACGGCGCTTTGGAATGCGGCGTAGCACGTTACGACGGCTATATTTCCGTCGATTGTTCCATTGAAGGGCAGATCGGCGAGCCGTATAAATTATACGCCGCACAAAAAAACACTTTCAATATCGACCATCACGTTTCAAATTCGCGTTACGCCAAATATAACTACGTTGAAAACGTGGGCGCCTGCTCGATGATCCTTTATAAGCTTATCAAGCTTTTGGGTACGCCGATAGACGAACGGCTTGCAAATACGCTTATGGTCGGTCTTATAACCGATACAGGCAATTTTTCGCATTCCAACACGGATTTTGAGGCGCTCAAAATTGCCGCGGAGCTTTCCGGACTCGGTGCGGACGTAGCTCAACTTAATTTGCTCTTATTTAACAGCCAGCCCAAAAACAGGGCGCTTTTATACGTTGAAGTCATGCGCGGAATGAAGTTCTATCACGACGACAGAATGGCTTTGATAACCATAACGAAAAGTCAGCTTTCCCGTTACGGGCTTACTAAAAGCGATACCGAAGGGTTTATAGATTTTCCGATGACGATAGGTTCGGTCGCCGTGGCGGTCAGCGTTTTCGAGAACGCACCGAAATCGTATAAAATAAGTTTCAGAAGTAAGGGCGTGAACGTCAACGAAATAGCCTCCGTTTTCGGCGGCGGCGGACACGTTCGCGCAAGCGGAGCTATGCCGAAAGGTTATTACGAAGACGTCGTGGATAAGCTCGTGTTTACCGTCGGCAATTATCTTGATTGACGGTTTCAGGCGTTTTTTGCAAACGTTTCGGGCTTTTATCGGATAGTTTTATCGTTCATACGCCGTATTCGGGGAATGACCTTCACTGCGGCAAAACGCCGCTTTTCATAGTTTTGAGGCGGCTTTTTTATTGTTTGTATATAATTTCGTAGTTTCAAGGCTGAAAAACGATTATTATAATAATTTGTACGGCGATTTTAAGGCGAAGGCTTGTAGCCCGTCGAAAATCGCTCGTCCAAAACTATTAACTATTAATTGTTAATTTTCTATGCTCGGTTTTATAAATATCAACAAAGACAGGGGCGTGTCGTCCGCGCTCGTGGTGAATAAGATCAAAAAGGCGTTAAAGGCTAAGTGCGGGCATATGGGAACGCTCGATCCGCTTGCCGACGGAGTTTTGCCCGTCGGCGTCGGTCAGGCTACCCGTATGTTCGACGTTTTGCTTGACAAAAAAAAGACTTATCTCGCGGAATTTGATTTTTCGTTCACTACGCCGTCGCTGGACCTCGAAACGAAAGAATCTTTAAGATCGCCGTTTTTGCCGACTGAAAGCGATATAAACGCCGTTTTGCCGTCGCTTACAGGCGAGATCGAGCAGATACCGCCGTCGTATTCGGCAAAGTTCGTCGACGGTAGCCGCAGTTATAAACTTGCGCGCCGCGGCGTAGAGGTGGAACTTCCGCCCAAAAAGATAACCGTCTTTTCGCTTAAAACGGTCGATAAGCTGTCCGAAAGCCGTTATACTTTCGAGATATGCTGTTCGTCGGGGACGTATATCCGCTCGATAGTGAGAGATATGGCTTTAAAACTCGGCGTTTGCGGCGTCATGACGGGGCTTACACGCACAAAAAGCGGCGCTTTTACTATAGAAAACTCCGTAAAATTGTCGGAATTTCTCGCCGCGGAAGATAAATCGAAGTATCTTATCCCGCCCGATTCCGTAGTCGATTATCCCGCGGCGGAACTTTCCGCGACGGAAGCGAAAAGGCTGCTCGACGGGCTGTACGACGTCTTTCCGTTTGCCGACGGGACTTACAGATTTTATTCGGAAGGAAACTTTCTCGGTATCGGCGCGGTAAGCGGCGGTATCATCGGCATAAAAGCTTATATAAGAGACCTATGATCACAGAAAGTCTTTACAAAAAAGCCGAATGCGGCGCCGTCATAGCCCTCGGAAGGTTCGACGGATTGCATTTAGGGCATAAACTCGTCGTCGAAAAGGCGAAAGAGCTTGCGAAAACTTGCAACGCGAAAGTTGCTCTTTTTACCCTCAAAAAGCAAAAAGGTGCGCGCTCTTTGATATTTTCGTTTGAAGAACTTTCCTTAAAAGCCGGATCTTTGGGGATAGACGAGCTTATTTATGCCGAGGAAACGCCAGAGCTTTTCGGTATGGATAAAGACGAATTTTTATCCCTCGTTATTAAAAACCGCAAGCCGCTCGGGTTCGTTTTCGGCGAAGATTATACCTTCGGAAAGGACAGAGCGGGCGACGCCGGATATCTCGCCGATCGTTGCGAAAAATTGGGTATTCCCTATAAAAAAGTGCCTATTTTGACCGAAAACGGGCAAAAAATATCGTCCACCGCCGTAAAAGAACTTTTAAAAGTCGGCGATATCGAAAGTGCGGACAGAATGCTCGGCGGCGATTATTATATCGTCGGAGAGGTCGTCCACGGCAGGAACGTCGGCACGGGTATGGGTTTCCCGACCATAAACGTTTCTATCGACGACACCAAGCTGATACCTTTTGAAGGCGTTTACGAAACGCGCGTCACGGTTTTCGGCAAAACGTATAAAGCGTTGACGTCGATAGGCACGGCTCCGACCTTCGTCGGTCGGGAGCTGACCGTCGAAAGCTATCTGAAAGATTTCGATCATAACGCTTACGGCGAAAAAGTAAAAGTCGATTTCAAGCGTTTTTTAAGGAAAAACGTTGCGTTTTCATCTGAAAACGAGCTTATTTCACAACTGAAAAAGGACTTAAAGATCTATGATTAAATTCGGACCGAGCGGCGCCGCCGACAGATTTTACCTTGAAGGAAACAAACACACCGAACAGATGCCCGTTTGGATAAAAGATAACGGGCTCGACTGCTTTGAGTATTCTTTCGGACGCGGCGTAAACGTGGGCGAAGCCAAAGCCGCTTCTATAAAGAGCGCGTTTGAAACGTGCGGCGTGGAGATAAGCGTTCACGCGCCGTATTTTATCAATCTCGCCACGCCCGAAGACGAAAAGGCCGTCAATTCTTTCAATTATATATTGTCGTCCGCCGTGACGGGCAGGGCGATGGGCGCAAACCGCGTGGTTTTTCACCCTGCGTCACAAGGAAAAGAAACGCGTGACGTTACCGTGAAAAGGACCGTCGAAAGGCTCAAGGAGCTGAAAGTCGTTATAACCGAACACGGGCTCGAAGATATCAAATTCTGCCCCGAAACTATGGGCAAACTCGCGCAGATAGGAACTATCGAGGAGATAACCGATTTTTGCACGCTCGCCGATTTTTATTACCCGTGCGTGGATTTCGGGCACGTCAACGCGCGCGAGCAAGGCAGTTTAAAGACGAAGGAAGACTACCTTACAAGGCTTAATTATATGATAAATATTTTAGGCTACGAAAAGGTCAAAAATATGCACGTTCACTTCTCGAAAATAGAGTATTCGTCAAAGGGCGAGGTAAGACACCTTACCTTTGCCGACGACGTTTTCGGCCCTGAACCCACCCCGTTTATACAAGCTTTAATTGAATTGAAGCTCGAACCATACGTCGTCTGCGAGTCCGACGGCACCCAAGCCGACGACGCAAAGACCTTAAAAGATCTCTATTCGCAAAATGCATAATAATCCGCAAAATCATTGATTATAACGCAAATTTTAAATATTTTTATGTCAGACATAACAAATATTATATCATAATTTAGGCAAAAAAAGGGCTGTCGCTTAGAAGCGACAGCCCTTAGAATTATAGCTGAAGTTAGTTTTACAATTTACTGAAAGCGTAAGACAAGATTGATTCTTGTCGTTAAACCGCTCCGACCTATAGTCTAACGACTTTTTCTTGCAACGCAAGAAAAAGTGTTAATCTAATTATATAATTACGCCGAGAGCGGTAGACGAGATTGATTCTTGTCGTAAACCGCTCACGACATCTAAGCTCTAACGACTTTTTGTTTGCCTCTGCAAACAAAAAGTGTTAATTTTTTTTAATACATTCCTCCCATTCCTCCGCCTTGCGGTACGGGCGGCTCCGGAGCGGGGATATCGGTAACTATGCTTTCGGTAGTCAAAAGCGTTGAAGCTATGGAAGCGGAATTCTGGAGCGCGCTTCTCGTAACTTTGGTCGGATCGATTATGCCGGAAGCGACCATATCGGTAAACTCGTTGGTCATAAAGTTGAAACCGTAGTTGGCTTTTTTGGAGTTCATTATCTTATCTACGATAACGGCGCCGTCAAGTCCCGCGTTGGCGGCTATCTGACGGATAGGTTCTTCGATAGCGCGGGCGACTATTTCCGCACCCGTCTTTTCATCGCCTTTAAGCGAAGAGGCAAGGCGTTTTACCGCGGGGATAGCCGCAAGGAGTGCTACGCCGCCGCCGGGGACGATACCTTCTTCGACAGCCGCTTTGGTAGCCGCGAGGGCGTCTTCTATCCTCATCTTCTTTTCCTTCATTTCGACTTCGGTCGCCGCGCCGACGTTGATAACGCCTACGCCGCCGGCAAGTTTTGCAAGTCTTTCCTGAAGTTTTTCTCTGTCGTAATCGGAAGTCGTTTCGGCGATCTGCGCCTTGATAGCGGCTATTCTTGCGGCTATTGCTTCGGAATCACCGGCGCCGTCGACTATGGTGGTGTTATCCTTGTCGATCTTGACCTGCTGTGCATGGCCGAGCATATCCATAGTGAAGTCCTTAAAGTCGATGCCGAGTTCAGAAGAGATGACCTGACCGCCCGTTAAAATAGCGATATCTTCGAGCATGGCTTTTCTTCTGTCGCCAAATCCGGGGGCCTTAACGGCTACGCTGTTGAATATACCTTTGAGCTTATTGACGACGAGTGCGGCAAGCGCGTCTCCTTCCACGTCTTCGGCGATGATCAAAAGCTTCATACCCTGCTGGGCGATAGGCTCGATGATCGGCAAAATTTCCTGAATTGAAGAGATCTTTTTGTCGGTTATAAGGATAGCGGGGGAGTCGAGAACGGCTTCCATTTTATCGGTATTGGTGACCATATACGCGGAAGCATAACCGCGGTCGAACTGCATACCTTCGACGGTGGTGAGTTCGGTCTTCATGGTCTTGCTTTCCTGAATGGTGATAACGCCGTCTTTACCGACTTTTTCCATAGCGTCGGAAATAAGCGTGCCTATCTCTTCGTCGCCTGCGGAAATAGACGCTACCTGCGCGATAGCCTTCTTTCCGTCAACGACTTTGGAAAGGTCTTTAAGATTGTCGACCGCAACGTCGACGGCTTTCATAATACCCTTTTTGAGTATCATCGGGTTAGCGCCCGCGGCGAGGTTTTTCAAGCCTTCGCGTATCATAGCCTGCGCCAGAACGACTGCGGTGGTGGTGCCGTCGCCGGCCACGTCGTTGGTCTTTGTCGAAACTTCTTTCACAAGCTGCGCGCCCATATTCTCGAACGGATCTTCGAGTTCGATCTCTTTGGCGATGGTCACGCCGTCGTTGGTGACGAGGGGAGCGCCGTACTTTTTATCGAGAACGACGTTTCTACCCTTAGGTCCCAAAGTTATTTTTACGGTATCGGCGAGGGTATTTACGCCCGTTTCGAGGGCTTTTCTCGCTTCTTCACCTTTTTTTATCTGTTTTGCCATAATATAAATGCCTCCTGAAAAAATTTATCGAATTTCGACTTATCAAAGTTCCACGATAGCCAGAATATCGCTTTGGCGGATTATCGTAAACTCTTTTCCGTCGACCTTGAAATCGCTTCCCGAATACTTGGAATACAAAACTACGTCACCGACTTTTACTTGCATGGTGACTTCTTTCCCGTCGATGATCCCGCCGGGGCCGACGGCTACGACCTTAGCGGTCTCCTGCTTTTCTTGTGCGCTCGAAGGAAGTATGAAACCGCTTTTCGTGGTCTCTTCTTTGCCCGTGGGCTCTACTACCACCTTGTCAAATAGGGGTTTGATGTTCATATTTATGCCTCCTGAAACAGTTTTTTCGATTTTTGGCACTCGATTGCCTCGATTGCTAACTTTATTATAATACATTTTATCCGTTTGTCAATACAAATAGGACAAATAATTGAAATTTTTTTTAAAAATTTTGTCAAAACGAAAAAAATATTCTTCGCTTAAACAAAATAACCGTTATGCTGTTGCAAATATCGCTTGTTTATGCTAAAATATTAATAATTGCGGTTTGATTTAAACAAGCGGCTTTTTCGTTTGTTTTATTTACCGCGATATCGCAAAAACGTCGAGGAAAACACTATGGATAAATGGGATAAACGTTTCGTCGAAATGGCAAAAGTCGTAGGCGGTTGGTCGAGTTGTTATCAAAATAACCGCCACGTCGGCGCGGTCATAGTAAAAAACAAGCGCGTTCTTACCACGGGCTACAACGGAGCGCCGAGCGGAGTGGAAAGCTGCCTTGATAAAGGCGAGTGTTTAAGAAGAAAACTCAATATCCCCAGCGGCACGCGTCACGAACTTTGCTACGCCGTTCACGCCGAGCAGAACGCTATCTGTCAGGCGGCGAAACTCGGGATATCTCTCGAAGGCTCCACGCTGTATTGTACTCATCAGCCCTGCACGATCTGCTGCAGAATGATTATTAATTCCGGCATAACCCGCGTCGTGTACGTCGAAGGCTATCCGGACGAATTTTCTTTGCAGCTCTTTGCCGAGGCGGGCATCGAATTAATAAAATACCAAGAGGAAACCGAAGATGAATGAACCTATCGTAACTCTTAACACCAACAGGGGCGTTATCAAGCTCGAGCTTTACCCTGCGATCGCTCCCAATACCGTCAATAATTTCATTTCTCTCGTTAAAAAGGGTTTTTATAACGGGTTGATATTCCACCGCGTTATCGAAGGTTTTATGATCCAGGGCGGCGATCCGAAAGGCGTCGGCAGCGGCGGCCCCGGCTATACCATAAAGGGCGAATTTTACTCGAACGGTTTCAAAAAGAACGACCTTAAACACGAGCGCGGCGTTATCTCAATGGCGCGGGCGATGAATCCGAATTCCGCCGGCTCGCAGTTTTTTATTATGCATTCCGCTTCGCCGCACCTTGACGGCGAGTACGCCGCTTTCGGTAAGGTGATCGAGGGTATCGAAGTCGTTGATAAAATAGCGACTACCCGCACCGATTATTCCGACAGGCCTTTGGAAAGGCAGGTCATAGAAAGCGCCACGGTCGAAACTTTCGGCGTGGACTACCCCGAACCGACGAAAGCGTGATTTTATAACCCGCTTTTAATAGAAATATCCGACGTAATTATATATTACCGTTTTTCATTCACGTTTTTTTCGGCGGCGGCATATATCGGAACGGAGAAACTTTATTATTGATATCCGATCTTCATAACGATTTTCCGACGGCGAAAGACTATTTGAACGTGCTCGAAAATTATTCCAAAAGCCGCCACGAGATAGTCGGGGCGGTATTTAAGGGCAAGCGAAGTTACGAAGAGTGCTACGAGCTTGCCGAAAGCCTTTTTCATTTCAAATCCGATAACGTTTATTTGGCTTACGAGGATTTTTCATACGACGTAAGTTATAAAAAGCTTGAAAAAATGCTCGATCTTGAGCCTGTTTACGTTACTTTGACCTGGAACGGCGATTGCGTTACCGGCGGCGGCGCGGGCAGCGAGAACGGGCTTACGCGGCGCGGAAGGGACATGATAAAGCTTTTAAACGAACGCGGTATTTTCGTAGACCTTGCTCATTTAAGTAAACGCGGGTTTTACGAGGTCGTCGATATAGCCGAAAAAGTCCTCTGCTCTCACACGGCTTTTTGCGGCGTAAACGAGCATATAAGGAATCTCGACGACGATCAGTTAAGAGTTCTCGGCGAAAAAAACGCTTTCGTCGGGCTTGCGTTTTATCCGTATTTTTTGAACGGAACGGCGCGCGCCGACGTAAACGACGTAGTAAAACATATCGATCATTTCGTCGCTCTGTTCGGCGACGAGCGGCTTTGCGTCGGCTCCGATTTTTACGGCTGCGAAGTCTATCCCGAAAATATGAGCGATTACTCTTTCGAGGGAGTATTGCGCAAAAAGCTTTATGCCGCGGGATATTCCGTCGGAAGCGTCGACAGAATTCTTTTTGACAATCTTGCGGCTGTTTTGCTGAAAAAGCGCGTTGAAATAAAGGGCGGCTTTAAATAAAAAACGCAAATCACGACTTTAAAACGTCGCTACCGGAAACGGGCAATTATTTAGGCGGGGTATTTACCCACGCGGCAGACTTTTTCGACTTTATCGCACGTATTTTTCGTATCGGAGAATACGCGCTTTACTTTTACGGATACGACCGATTTTAAGGAGAACGAAATATGGATCACAAAATGGCGTACAACGAATGGCTCTCTTCGCCGAAGATGACTGCGGCGGGCGTCGAAGAGCTTAAATCCGTGTCGGGCGACGAGAGCGCTATCGAATACCGTTTCGGCGCCGAACTCAAATTCGGCACGGCGGGTATGCGCGGGCTTATCGGCATGGGCACGAATATGATGAACGAATTTACCGTGATGCGCGCGACCAAAGGCCTTGCGGAATACGTGCGTTCTTTGGGAAAATACGCTCTTGATAGAGGCGTAGCCATTTCTTACGATACGAGAAGAATGAGCGAAAGGTTTGCTTGCGCGGCGGCGGGCGTTCTTATAAAAAACGGCATAAAAGTTTATATTTACGAGCACGGCAGGCCCGTTCCGATGTTAAGTTACGCGGTCAGAAAGCTCAACGCGATAGCCGGAATAATGATAACCGCCAGCCATAATCCGAAAGAATATAACGGATATAAGGTCTACGGCGAGGACGGGGCGCAGATGTCTCCCGAGGCGACCGAGGTCGTTGTCGGCTATATTTCTTCTGTGACCGATTATTTTTCGGTGGAGGCCGCGGAGATAGAATCTTCCCAAAAAGCCGACAAGGCAGGCGCTATCGTCATCGGCAAAAAGTTCGAGCAGGAATATTATAAGGAGCTTTATAAACTGTCGTTATCTCCCGCCGCGGTCAAAAGCGAGGGTAAGAACGTCAAGCTCGTCTATACTCCCGTTCACGGAACGGGTTACGTTCCCGTCACTACCGTTTTGAATAAGCTCGGGATAAAGGTGAGCGTAGTCGAAGAGCAAACGGCTCCCGATCCCGAATTTTCCACGGTGGAACTTCCCAACCCCGAATTCAAAGAAACTTTGTCAATGGGCATAGCCCTTGCCAACAAGATAAAGGCCGACGTGGTGTTCGGCACCGATCCCGACTGCGACCGTCTCGGCGTGGCTTTAAGAAACGACGACGGAGAATTCGTCGCGCTTTCCGGCAATCAGGTGGGCGTATTGCTTTTGAACTATATACTTACGCGGCTCAAAGAGGACGGAAAACTTTCTGACGATTGCTTTGCCGTCAAATCCTTCGTTTCGACCAATCTCGCAAAATCGGTGTGCGACAGTTTCGGCGTGGAGCTCAAAGAAGTTCCCGTCGGTTTCAAATACATCGGCGAGAAGATAAAGATATCCGAGGAAACGGGCAAGGGCACGTTCGTTTTCGGTTTTGAAGAAAGCTGCGGCTACCTCCGCGGAACTCACGCACGCGATAAGGACGCGGTCGTAGCAAGTATGCTTTTTGCCGAACTCGTCTGCTATTATAAGTCTATAAACGTTACCGTTTTCGAGGTCCTGAACGGGATCTACAAGAAATTCGGTTACTGCATGGATAAGACGGAAAGTATAGCTTATAAAGGCCTTTTTGCTATGGACGATATGAAAAAAGCCGTTCAAAACGTTTCGGCCGCAAATCTTACGCGCATAGGCGACCACGTCGTTCTTGCCGTAAGAAATTACGAGACGGGTGTTCGCCGCGATAAAAACGGCAACGAAACGCCGCTCGAATTCAATAAACTCAATTGTCTTTACTACGAGCTTGAAAACGGTTTCGTCTGTTTAAGACCGAGCGGGACCGAGCCGAAACTTAAAATATACTATTCCATCGGCGGGCGCGACGGTTTTATGTGCGCGGATATCATCAAAGAGCTTTCAAATTCGATCGCGTCGATCTTGGGCGCGTCAAAGTAGAGTTTTTTAAGACGATTTTTTCGTTATTTCCTATTATATATAATAACGTATATACGCCGTTGAAATCATTATAAATAATAAAATAAAAAAAATCGAAAAAATTTTAAAAAATTCAAAAAAATGCTTGACTATTATTTTTATAAATGTTATTATAGATAAGCTCGCAATCGAGCGATTTGTTTACCGAGCCGTTTCAGCTCGTAATTGAAGATTGACAACTGCATAGTAAAGACGAGAGAGAGGTTTGTAGAAAGCGACTTGGTTTTTCTTGTAAAAGGGGAAGGCGGAGAGAGCGAATACAAACCGATTGATCAGACTGAATAAAGTACAGAAAGGCAAAAAAAGACTACGCGATCAAAATGATCGCAAAGGTTAATACGAAGAAAGCGTATAAAAATAACCGAGAGTCAGAAAGAATTTTTGTAAGGAAGATAATTCGACGAAGCCCAGAAAAGGGCTTTAAGAAAGAATAAGCTAC